>CAIZMK010000213.1 GCA_903934035.1 uncultured Methylococcaceae bacterium | reverse complement strand
TGGATAACCCAGAGGCCTGCCATTGCTCGATGTGAAGTTCCCAGAAATTAGATTCGGATGTTTTTTCTATTAATGCCATAGGTGTTTTCCTAAAAGTTAGTTTCAGGATAGTCTGGCATGATTAGAGGGGGATTGGGATATGCGGAGAATTAGTCGCTTACACTCTATATCGACATGTATTTCATTATGCCTAAGAAATGGTAGTGTCCAAGGTGGATCGTAAGCGGCTGAACGTGCGGGAGATAAGGCCTTAATACTTTGTTGGTTTAGCCAAGTACTTAATGTGTCGGTGTTTTTTTCAATACCTGATTCACAAAGACTGCCAGTATATTCAATAACCGCGACTTTTCTTGCGGGTAATTCTTTAATAATTACAGTTTTATCATTAGGAATAGGCGCAGTTGAAAGCGAATATCCTGCAGGCAGTACAAATGCCATTAACCAGGTTGATCCTGATTTTTGCTGAATAACCGGTGCAGTCATGGCTAGGGTTTCAGTTTGTTGTTGCTGAATAACAGGCGCTGTCATCGCTATGCTTTGTTGTTTTTGGTTGTTGCCAAAAATATAGCCAGCAAGGCGTTGAAAGCCTTGACTACTGGCATTTTTATAATCGTCTGTCACTTCTGTTTCAGCAACCAGTAATGCAGGGTAGTGCCTGATTTGAATGTTGCCAACATGGTTAAGTAATTGATAGCTGGGTTGCTCTGTCGTTCGTATACCAAACACACTGCAGCCGCTTAGGAATAGCGTGGTTAAAATAGTGACAATTTTCTTCATGGCATGGCTCGCTTGCATAGAGCTAGTAGGTAATTTTAGGAATTATTACATAAGTTATTGCTGCGTTAATCGATTATCTCAGTGTTTGATAACCACCTCTCTTGTTAGGGGGAGGATTGAAATATTTGTAAGGGCGAATTCATTCGCCCTTACAAATGCTTAATTTAAGGTATTAAGGGATATGGGCATCGATTAATATAGGCTTACTAAACACGGACTTCATTTAAGCTTTAACTGGAAACAATAGCCGAAAAGTACTGCCTTTATTGGCTTCAGAAGTACTAGACTCAACTACAATATGGCCCTCTAAATCATGTACCATGCCATTGACGGTATAGAGCCCAAGACCTGTGCCTTTATCAATTTCTTTGGTAGTGAAGAACGGATCAAAAATATGTTTTATCACGCTGGCTTTTAAACCGCTGCCGTTATCAGATACTCGCAGCTCAATAAAGTCACCTTTTATGTCTTGAGCACAGCTAGTGCAATTACCTTTATCCGACATTATCTTTTTAAGTGAAATAGTAATTTCACCCGTCTGATTAGGCATCGCATCACGAGCATTGACCAGTAAGTTAGTTAAGATTTGTCCCAAATGAGTGGCGTCAATTTGAATATTAGAATCATGGTCTAAATCAGTATTAACTAGGCAGGTCTTTCTTAGCCCCGGCCTTAGCATGATTAATATTTCATCTATGACGTCGTAGGTTGGCCTTATTTCTATTTCCCTATCAACTGGATGCGTGCTCGAATAGCTCATCATTTTTTTAATGAGATTTATTGCATGTTGACTAGCGGTATCAATTTGTTGGCTATTAAATAAGTACTCTTCTATATTTTGTATGTTTTTATCTTGACTGTCTTGCGCCGCTAAAGTGTTTAAGCCGTTATAGCCGACAATAGAGCTTAAAATATTATTAAAATCGTGGGCAATCCCTGCAGTTAGCCGCGTTACGCTTTCAAGTTTTTGCATTTGATAAACTTGATTAGTCAGGGTTAATTGCTGATTAACAGAGGCTTTATGTTCTTCAATCTTAGAGAGTAATTTATTGTTAGTTTGCTTTAAAAGATTGTCAGCGTTTAGTTTTTCTTGTTGGATGAGTCGATAACGGTCGGTTAAAAACAAGGTCAGCACTAATAATTCAAATGCTGAACCTATTTGCATAATGTTTAATGAATAAAAACTGTAATTTGTAGAAATAAACCCAACAGTATGCGCGAGGCCAATTATTATGCCCAAGGACAGTGCTGAAAAACTGAGGCATAAAAAGTAGGCATTGCGTTGTTTTTGTAGAGCGGCTATCAGGGCCATTATTAAGATGAAAGCTGAAGTTCCAATAAACAATAGATTAGCAAATAGCGCCCATCCAAAATTGATTGCTAGCAACAGTGGTGTTACAAGAATTAACGCCATGAGTAACTTAATGAACAAATTAAGTCTGGGCAGGTGTTGTTTAAAATGGAGCAATCGGGATATAAATAATAAATGCCCAGCTAAGGCGAATGAGCCAAAACCTAAGGAGCCAATTTGCGTTAGAAACGGAAAGTTCGGCCAAATCAATTCAGCGCCTAGGCCTCGATTAGCGATGAATGTGCAAGCAGTGAAAAAAATCATGCTTAGGTAGATAAAATAATCTAATTCTTTTAAAAATAGCGCTAAGCCCAGACTGAATAAAGTAATAGCAAGCACAATGCCAAAGTAGAGGGACTGGGTAAGGTAATCATTACGTTCTTTGTGTTGAAATGCCATCGGCTCCCATAATTTTGCCACTATACTAATGGCGTTAAGCGAGGCAACTCTTAAATAAATAACACTCTGGCTGTGTGCAGGAAATTGCACGGGAAAAGCAAAGATTTTACTTTGATAGGCACGATTTTCGAAAGGTAGTGCAAAGCCGGTATGAATGGTTTGTATGTTTTTATCGTTAATCTGCCAATAAAAATCAACGTTTTTCAGTAAAGGGTAATCGAGTTCAATAATTTTATTAATGGGTAGGTCGCTGCTATTGTCGAACACTAAACGCAGCCAATAAGCTGAAGTTGTAAAGGATAAGTTGATTGATTCTTGAACAGGGTAGTCGGTTTTAAAGGTTGCTTGTTGTACGTCGGCAAGTGTTAATTGTTGGCTAGCATCTTCTAAAATACCCAGATAGTTCGTCAGTGAAACTGAAGTCTGCGTATTATTTTTAACGTCTAAACTATCATTCGCCATGGCAACTGAAAAGTTGCTGATAAGGATAAATAAAATTAAGCGCATGAAGAGTTGTTTCATATTTCTTTTTTAATGATGAGCGTTAGCAGGGTCGATGCTGTAATTAGATTTTGGTATGTGCTGTGCATCATACACGTTTTGTCATTTAAACTTAATAATGATGTAAGCCAATGAGTTCAATAAAGCCTTTTTACATCATAATGAGTACTCTAACTTAAAGCGCTATTTGGATTTTTGGAACTATTATATTTAATAGTTGCTTGATTTTCGCGCAGAAATGAACTTAATATAAGCTTAATTTAGTGGTAATCGATATTTTATACCAGCTTCAATAAGCTTGAGAAAACACTATTTAATCATCCTAATTACTTACACATATCGGTAATACGATAAATTTGCCTATTCAAATGAAAAGAAAGCTAGCCATAATATTTGTAGTTGTTTTGCTGTTTGCCGTTAATTTTAGCATCTGGAGCTATATTAATAATCCCTTGCAACTGCAGCCTTGGACTAAAACGACCCTAGGTGTTACTTACGATCCCATGCGTAAGCAAGATACACAAAATGGTAATACTTATCCTAGTATTGAGGACATGGATAGTGATTTAACCTTGCTGGCAGATAAAGTTCATGCGGTCAGAACCTATAGTATGCTCAAAGGCCAAGACAAAATTCCAGAATTAGCTGCCAAACTTAATTTGAATGTCACTTTAGGTGCCTGGATAGATGGTAATCTCGAAAAGAATCGCCAAGAAGTTGACAAGCTCATTGAAATAGGTCGGCAAAGTAATCCTAAAATTATCCGCTTAATGGTGGGTAATGAAGTTTTATTACGTGCTGATATTACTAAAGAGGCATTGATTGATTATATTCGTGAAGTAAAAAAGAATAGCTGGCATCCAGTCAGTACTTCTGAAACATGGGATGTCTGGTTAAAAAATCCTGATCTTGTTAATGAAGTTGATTTTATCGCGATACACGTTTTGCCTTTCTGGGAAGGCATTGCTGCAGACGAGGCGGTTGATTATGTTTTTGCTAGATATCACGAGGTGCAGCAGGCTTATCCAAATAAACCCATCATAATTACTGAAGTTGGCTGGCCATCAGATGGTCAACCTTTTAAACATGCAACGGCTTCAGTCTCTAATCAAGCTAGGTTTTTACGTGAGTTTCTTAACCGAGCGGATGCAGAAAAAGTTACTTATTATATTGTCGAAGCCTTCGATCAGCCTTGGAAGAAATCTATAGAAGGTTCAGCCGGTGCTTATTGGGGTATCTTCAATGCCGATCGTCAAGCTAAATATCCTATGGATGGAGATGTGTTGACCATGCCTACTTGGCGAAATTGGGCAACTGGGGCGGCAGCTATTAGTGTAGTGTTTATGGGCTTGTTTGTGTTTACCCGCAGCACCTTAAAACTACCTGGCGTTATGTTTTTTGGCTTAATCGCCAACTTGGCGGTTTCGGTTATTTTTTGGTCAGCGTCTACGGGCGCACAGCAGTATCAAACCAATATTAGTGTTTTGTTTTTGGGTCTGATGTTACTGATGCAGTTTATGGCCGCCATCATATTGTTAATCGAAGCCTTGGAAATTGCCGAAGTTATTTGGCACAGAAAATCAGCAAGGACTTTCCAACCCTTAACGCCTGGTGCTGATTTTAAGTACCCTAAAGTATCATTGCATCTGCCTATCCATAATGAGCCGCCGATGATGGTGCGCAAAACCTTGGAAGCTTTAGCTAGGGTCGACTATCCCAATTTAGAAGTCTTGGTGATGGATAACAATACTAAAGACCCAGCTATTTGGGAGCCAGTGCGTGATGATTGTGAACGACTAGGGCCTATGTTTCGGTTTTTTCATTTGGAAAACTGGCCGGGCTTTAAGGCTGGGGCGATTAATCATGCCCTAGAACAAACCGCAGAAGATGCAGAAATTATTGCCGTTATCGATAGTGACTATGTGTTGTCACCCGATTGGCTAAAATGTATGGTGCCTTATTTCGATAATGAAAATGTTGGCTTTGTGCAATCACCCCAAGATTACCGTGATCGTGATCAAAGTATCTTTAAGGCTTTTTGTTATTGGGAATATGCCGGGTTCTTTAATATTGGCATGGTACAACGCAACGAATACAACGCCATCATTCAACACGGCACGATGACTATGATTAGAAAGTCAGCCTTATTGGAAGTCGGTAATTGGGCGGAATGGTGTATCTGTGAAGACAGCGAATTAGGTTTGCGTTTGTATGAAGCAGGCTATGATTCTGTTTATGTAAAAGATTCCTTTGGTCGCGGCTTGATGCCAGATACTATGTCTGGTTATATGACTCAGCGTTTTCGTTGGGTTTATGGAGCAATGCAAATTATCAAAGGCCATTGGCGCAGTTTCTTACCTAGCCGAAAATCGCCACTGACTGCCGCACAGCGTTATTATTTTATTGCAGGCTGGTTGCCTTGGTTTTCTGATGCGCTTGCCTTGTTCTTTACCACGGCTAGTTTGATATTAACGGCGATTATCTTAACGGATCCTATCCACAGCGAATTACCCGCCAACGTATTTTTATTGCCGACCGTAGGTTTGTTTAGCTTTAAAATTTTACGAGGCTTATGGTTATATCAAGCTAGAGTGCCTTGTTCAATATGGAAATCATTAGGCGCTGCTTTAACGGGGCTATCCTTAACACATACAGTCGCTAGAGGGACGATACAAGGCTTGTTTACGTCAGGTAAGCCGTTTATGCGTACACCTAAGTATGAAAAGCAAGGGCCATTGTTTGCTGGATTAATGACTATTAGGCAGGAATTAATGTTATTGATATTGTTAAGTACGGCTATTTATGCAATGTGTTCTATAGAGCATTTCGATAATTTAAGCGGTAAATTATGGATTGCTGTTTTATCCGTACAAGCGGTACCTTATGTCGCCGCCTTAGTGACCTTATTGATTAGCATTGCCCCCAGTTACGGCAGTAAATCTAAATTGTTGGCTGAAGAGTTGGATGATTAGATTTTAGGTTAAAGGCGAAAGGCGAAAGGCGAAAGGCTAAAAGAGCTTATGCGTGGTTTTTTTCGCCTTTAGTCTTGCACCTTTTGCCTGTTCTCCAAATAATTGCGTTATTAATTAACCCCCATCACTAGGAACAACAAATGCCACTTATCCACCAAGACGACTTCATACAAAGCATTGCTGATTCTTTGCAATATATTTCCTATTATCACCCGCTGGATTTTATCCAAGCTTTAAACGCCGCTTATCAAAAAGAGCAAAGTCCTGCTGCCAAAGATGCTATGGCGCAAATACTGATTAATTCACGGATGTGTGCGGAAGGGCATCGACCGATATGTCAGGATACCGGCATAGTCACGGTGTTTTTAAAAATCGGTATGGGCGTGCAATGGGCAGCCGATCTTAGTATTACTGACATGGTCAACGAAGGCGTTCGTAGGGCTTATAGCCATCCAGATAATGTATTAAGAGCCTCAATACTTAAAGATCCTGCTGGTAAACGTATTAATACTGGCGATAACACCCCTGCAGTAGTACACATGGAAGTAGTGCAGGGCGATACTGTCGAAATCAATATAGCGGCTAAAGGTGGTGGCTCTGAGGCTAAGGCGAAGTTTGCTATGCTTAACCCTTCAGATAGCATTACTGATTGGGTGCTAAAAACTGTACCAACGATGGGTGCAGGTTGGTGTCCTCCTGGTATCTTAGGCATAGGCATAGGTGGTACGGCTGAAAAAGCTATGCTAATGGCTAAAGAAGCCTGTATGGAATCTATTGATATTCAAGACTTAATAGCACGCGGCCCTAACAATGCCTTGGAAGAGCTGCGTTTGGAATTATATGAGAACGTCAATGCCTTAGGCATAGGTGCACAAGGCTTAGGTGGTTTAACGACAGTGTTGGATATTAAGATCATCGATTACCCGACTCATGCAGCTAACAAGCCAGTCGCTATGATTCCAAATTGCGCTGCGACTCGTCACGTACACTTTGTTTTAGACGGTACCGGTGTCGCTGAATTTAACCCACCTAAACTAGAAGATTGGCCAAACATAACCTGGGATGCCGGTTCTAGTGCTCGCCGAATAAATCTGGATACCATCACACCTGCTGAAGTCGCCACATGGAAGCCAGGTGAAACTTTGTTATTAAGCGGTACGATGCTCACCGGTCGTGATGCAGCTCATAAACGCTTAACCGATATGATCGCGAATGGCGAGCCACTACCTGATAATGTTGATTTCACTAATAAGTTTATTTATTACGTAGGTCCCGTTGATCCAGTGCGCGATGAAGTGGTTGGTCCTGCTGGCCCCACTACAGCGACACGTATGGATAAGTTTACTGAAACCATGTTAGCCCATACTGGCTTGCTAGGTATGATAGGTAAATCTGAACGCGGCCAGATAGCTATAGATGCTATCAAGAAACATCAAGCCGTTTATTTGATGGCAGTAGGTGGTGCTGCATATCTAGTGTCAAAAGCCATACGTAAGTCGCGTGTTGTTGCCTTCGCCGATTTGGGTATGGAAGCGATTCATGAATTTGTCGTAGAGGATATGCCTGTGACTGTTGCGGTCGATACCCAAGGTAGTTCTATCCATCAAACAGCACCGATAATCTGGCAGAACAAAATAGGTAAGATTCCGGTTGTTAAGGGTTCGTAGTTAAGTTTTATTTATGTACCCCCTCTTGTGAGGGCTCCGTCTTGTTGGTATAGGCTCCACCTTTTGAGTATAGGTGTCTACACAAGTAAAAATCTCATTCATTGTTCACCGTAGGGACAGGTCGCGACCTGTCCCTACATTACAATCGATATCTACTCGTTAATTCGCAGAGCTAGGGCTCAGCGTTCTTAAGAGCTTGCTCTTTAGCCAATAATTCAGCAAAGTCTGATGCAGATAAAGGTCGGTTTTTGATATAGCCTTGATAAGCGTCGCATCCTTTTTCACGCAAGAAATCTAGTTGCTCTCTAGTTTCTACGCCTTCTGCTAGCACTTTAAAGCCTAGGTTATGTGCCATTGCCACTATGGTGCTGGCAATTTCCATGTCGTCTTTATTAAAGGGGATTTTCTCAATAAAGCTTTTGTCGATTTTTAATACATCAACAGGAAAATATTTTAGCCTAGCCAATGAAGAATAGCCTTTGCCAAAATCATCAATAGCCAGTCGTATACCTTGATGACGTAAATTATTTAGAATATCCAGAGCAAGATCACTATTTTCCATTAAGCCGCTTTCAGTAATTTCCAGTTCTAAAAGTCCTGCTGGTAGTCCCGTTTCTTGTAAAATATTTTCAACTAAGGCACTAATGTCACTACGCCGAAATTGATGTGGAGAAACATTGACGGCCATGGTAATCGGTAGCAAACCACAATCTAGCCATTGCTTAGCTTGATTACAGGTTTCTCGTAACACCCATTCGCCAATTTCTACAATCAGATGACTTTCTTCAGCAATAGGAATAAAACCTAAGGGTGGAATTAAACCGCCCAGAAGATCTTGCCAATAAACAAAAGCCTCCGCACCTATAATTTGCCCGGTTTTAATGTCAATCTGGGGCTGATAAAGCATGAGTAATTCTTCTTGTTCGATTGCTCTTCGTAAGCGAACTTCCAAAGCAATACGTTCTTGAGCAGCACGCGTCAGCACTTCAGAAAAATAAGAAAAACAGCCTCGACCTAGATCTTTAGCTTGATAAAGAGCCGCATCAGCATGATCTAACAAAGTTTCTGGGCTGCTGCCATGCTGTGGATACAAACTAATACCGATACTGGCACCGATACGGACATCATCAGACTGACTTAAATTAAAACTTTTGCTTAAATCACTGATAATTTCCTCAGCGACCCGTGCCGCATCATCAGGATGAGCAATATCATCAAGTAGCACTATAAATTCATCTCCGCCTAATCGAGACACCATGTCGACATTACGTAATCTCGCGGTCATCCGTGCTGCTACTTGTTGCAGTAATTCGTCGCCTGCCATGTGTCCTAAGCTATCATTGACGGCCTTAAAACGATCTAAATCGAGCATCAATAAAGCTAAGGGTTTATTTTCTCGTTGCGCCATGTCAATGCTATATTTTAAGCGTTCTTGCAGTAAACAACGATTAGGTAATTGGGTTAGAGAGTCATAAAAAGCCAAGTGTTTAATTTTTTCTTCAGCTAGCTTTTGATCTGCAATATCTATAAATGAGCCAACATAATGAGTGGTCACATTTATACTATTTTTTACTGCACTGATCGTGAGTAATTTAGGGTTAACTTCACCGCTTTTATGCTTGTCCCAGACTTCTCCTTGCCAAGTCCCCGTTTGATTAACCGTCTGCCACAGGTCGGTATAAAAAGCCTCATCATGATAATTTGATTTAAGTATCCTAATATGTTTGCCTATGATTTCGTCTGGTGCATACCCCGTCGCCTCTATAAAAGATTTATTGGCTTGTAAAATAATTTTATCAGCATTGCAAATTACCATGGGGCCATGAGCTTCAAAGGCACTCGATATAATATGCAACACAAGCTCTATGCGTTTTCGCTGGGTTATATCAGTCAGGGTAACGCCTATGGTCGGCGATTGGTTGTTATTAGTATTAAGCCTGCAATTGAGCTGGGCATCAAATGGAGAATGGTCTCCTCGATACAGCTCTAATTCAAAGTCATGTTCATTATTGTTGTTTAGAAGATGCTGGAGAAAAAGATGCCAGCGGTCACTATCTTTGCTGGCAACTAGCGTTGAGAAGTGATGATTAATAAGTTGATGGCGCTCCATCCCAAGTAGGGTAGCTCCAGTTAAATTAATTTCTATAATCAGAGCTTCGCGAGACAGCGTTAAATAACCCACTGGCGCAAACTCATAAAGACTTAAATAGCGAGTACGAGATTCTTCCAGAGCGCTATGAGCAGCACGCAATTCTTCATTTTGCATCTCCAGTTCAATCTGATGAACCTGAAGATCTTGTAATAACTCTTCGTTAGATATCATGAGTACTTAGGTAAGCCTTCAAAGTTAAGGGTGTTCTGGTAACGAGATGTATGGATAGGCTACACATAGGACATCAGGGTAAAGGGGGGGAAGGCTTTCTGGGGCGGTTGTTTAATTAATAGCTGTTGTTGAGGGTAGAGCTATTTATCAGCCGCTTTAAAAAGCAGGGACAGAATAGTATGAAAAAATCATTTCTACAATAAGCATTACTACTAACTAAATGGTTTATTAGCTCATTAAGTTGAGTGAATACATCGAGTGATTGATGTGGTTTATGGCATAAACGTGTTGTTAATTAATAATTAACAATCTTTAAGTATGCTAATATCCGCCTAATTTATTTTAAATATTAAAGGAATTGAGTTGTTATGAGTTTCATGAAAGAAGTGAATGCTGAGAATATATTGGCTAGTATTATTATTCCACCTAGGCCAACTATTCTGTTACAAATTGAAGAAGCCCGAGCTCAAGATGCCTCTCTTGCTGAAATTGCTGAATTAATTGCATTAGATATCAGTTTATCTGCTGTGGTATTAAAAACTATTAACTCTGCCTATTATGGTTTATCAGACAAGGTTACCTCTTTAAAGCAGGCGGTATCATTATTAGGTTTAGAAAATACAACCATGCTGATTACGGGCTTGTCTTTAAGAAATATACCGACGACTTTACATAATATTGATGTTTTCTGGAATCATTCTAGCAAAATAGCCTCTATTTCCGCTTTTATCGCCCAATTTATGGGTGGTCTTAAAGGTCTTAATGGTATTAATAAAGAAGAAGCGCAATTGTATGGGCTATTTCAAAATTGCGGTAAGATTTTATTGAGTCAGAAATTTGAGGACTATGACGATACATTAAAAATGGCGACAGGCTTTGCTGAAACTCTAATCGAGTTTGAAAAGCAACGACACAGAACAGATCATGCTTTAGCGGGTGGTTTATTAAGTGCAGCCTGGTGTTTGCCTACTAGAATTACAGTGGCCATCAGATACCATCATGAGATAGGGGTATTTCGTGATGGCGCAGTTTCTGATCAAGTTTTAACCTTGATAGCCATTAACCATCTGGCCGAATATTTAGCTAATCAAAATTCACCCACTACTGACAATGAGTACACCGAAAGTGGCTGGGAATCAAATAAAGAAGAGTTAATGGACTTCTTGAAAATAACAGACAGTGATTTAGAAGACTTGAAAGTCCAAGTCAATGAGCTGTTAAATCATTTAAGCGAATTAAGATAGTCAGATGGTAGGATGGTTTTCACTTTGTTCTATCCATCCTACGCAATTAGATTAATCGATTCGTAAGTTCTTGGAGTCAAAACTCATGAGTTTTGACTCCGTTATTTCTCAGTATTGCCGGTACATCCAACACCATACGGACAGGTCGCGACCTGCTAAACAGTGATACATCATTAAAATTAGTAAGGCTTATGTATTTAGAGCGAGCGTCTTAATTATTATGGGCTATAAGGCTAATGATTTACGTTTAACTGTAATAGCTATTAAGATCGTAAGGTGCTTGATTTTATTCATGCTGCTTAGCTATTTTTCATTGGTATTTGCGGCTGATCGTTTAGATATTAGCAGCACTGTCAAACCCTCTATTTTACTGACACCCTACTTAAGTATTTTAGAAGATGCTAGTCAACAGTTAACACTCGCAGAAATACAACAAGAAAATCTAGCTAGTCGTTATAAAGAAAATTTCCCGCCAAATGAAGCTATCAACTTTTTGTTCGGTTCCTCGGCTTATTGGCTGCGGTTAAGCATAGAAAATAATAGTGATCTGTTCATTGATAAAGTCATTGAACTTAATCATCCTTTATTAAAAAACGTCGATTTTTATTGGCAAATTAATCAGAAAGTTCAGCAAACTATTCATACTGGTTATGCCCAGCCTTATGAAAATCGTGCCTATCAAAGTAATATTTTTGCCTTTCCTCTGCGAGTGCCTGCACACAGTCAGAACATCATTTATATAAGAATCGCCACGCCTAATGTGATGTACATAGAGGCAAATTTATGGGAGCCCTTGGCGTTTCAGAAAAAAGAGCTTAATAGCTATGCTTTTCAGGCTTTCTATTTTGGTGTTGCCTTGATCATTTTCTTGTTTAGTTTAGGTTTGGCAGCCTTTACAAAAGAACTTAATAATTATATTTACCTAGCTATCATTTTTTTTAGTATCTTTAGTTACTTGGCTTATCGTGGCTTAGGCGCTGAATATCTTTGGCCGAACGTTATCTGGTTAACGCAAAAAGGCTTATTAATTTTTGGCTCGTACTATTTCGTTAGTCAATTATGGTTTGTGTGCCGAATACTCAATACTCAACAAGTCATTCCTAAATTTGATTTGGTAGCTAAGGGATTAATGGCTATGAGTTTTATAACGCCTTTTTTGGTTTTATTGAACTTTAGATTCGCCATATTGGCTAATGTGCTCTTTGTCATTAACACATTTTATCTAGCCATACTCTTAGGCATAGCTGTTATAAACAAACAACGTAATGCCTACTTTTTAAGTCTAAGTTTCTCGTTGCTCTTTATAGGCATCATCGCTCGTGAGTTACATGTTTTTGGCTATATTCCTAGCAGTTTTTATATATCAAATAGTTTGCAATTTGGTTCATTATTTGAATTGATAGTGCTGACCTTTTTTTTAACCGATCGCTATCGACTCATCGCACAAGATAAACGCTTGAGTGATGAACGTTTGAAAGAAAGTCAGTATAAATTAACGGCTGAAATTGAAGCGCATAGACTAACTACCTCTTACCAAATAGCTCTACAAGCCAGTGAAGAAAAGTTAAGATCTATCCTTGAGTTGTCGCCTGATGGCATAGGTATGACTACTCTTGACGGCATTATTACCTTTGTTTCAGCTAAAGCTTCGGCAATGTGGGGTTATAGCAAAGCTGAGTTTATTGGCTTACATGTATTTGAAGTGTTGGATATTAGCGCACATGAAACGCTATCTAAGGCCATAGCCGAGTTATTAAAAGGTCATCATTTGGGTGTCATTGAGCATGACTGTATCAGAAAAGATGGTAGTCATTTCATTTGCGAAGTTAATTGCAGCCTGATAGTCGATATTGAAAATAAACCTGTTAGCGTTTTGTATATACAGCGAGATGTGACTGAGCGCGTTAAAGTCTCTAAAGAATTGGAATTAGCCAAAAAAACAGCCGAGCAGGCTAATCAGGCTAAGTCAGTTTTTGTCTCGCAGATGAATCATGAGTTGCGTACGCCATTGAACATTGTGCTTGGTTATGCTGAATTACTACAAGATGATGATACCCTCGATGCAAATCAACTAGATTTTGTGCAGGAAATTCTAAAAGGCGGTCAATATCTGTTAGAGCTAGTTAATCAGAGGCTAGATATGGCCTATATAGAATCTGGTCAGGTAGTTCTATCGATACATAGGGAAAATATTTCTAGCCTTATTGATGAATGTATATGTTTAGCGAGTCCTTTAGCTCGAAAAACGGCTGTTAGTTTACGGTATCAAGCTAAGCATGAAATTGTTACTAATTGTGATCGCATCAAGCTTAAGCAATTGCTAGTAAATTTAATTTCAAACGCCATAAAATATAATTTTAAAAATGGAAGAGTTGATATTAGTGTTGAACTAAATGACAACAATACGTATACGATCCATGTTGTTGATTCTGGTATAGGTATGACTCCCGAGCAATTGGCGAAAATATTCGAACCTTTTATGCGATTGGGAGTAAGTGCCGATATTGAAGGTACGGGTTTAGGTCTGAGTATCTGCAAAGAATTGGTAGAGTTAATGGGCGGAAGCATAGGTGTAAAAAGTGAGCTGGGAGTTGGTAGTCATTTTTGGCTTAACTTGCCTCTATTGATAGATAACCATGAACAAATAGAGCGCCCTATTTCATCATCGAGTACTGATCAACTCCCTGAAACATCACAGGCATATCAAGTCTTATATATTGATGATAATGCAATAAATTTGGAATTGATTCAGCAGATGGCTAATACTTTTTCGCATGTCCATCTGAGTACACTCCAAGATCCAACTCAAGCTATTAATCAAGCATTATTACAGCGTCCAAATATTATCTTGCTGGATATTAACATGCCTGATATGGATGGTTTTGAGGTATTGGCGGCACTAAAAGCCGATGAACAATTAAAGTCCATACCCGTTATTGCCCTAACCGCAAATGCCATGATGGATGATGTCAAACGGGGTCTAGCAACTGGTTTTAGTGACTATCTTTCAAAGCCTGTAAATCGAGCTCAGCTAATACAAAGAATGGATAAGGTGCTTGGTTTAGGTGCTTAGCTGAGGGCTATTTAATCTTTTGTAGGGGCGAATTCTAATGAGACTGTGAAGGTATTCTTTTTATTCCCCTCTTTAGCAAAGAGGGGGCAGGGGAGATTTGATCTAATAAAAAATTATTATTAAATATCAATAACCTATGGCTTAATAAAATCCCCCTCGATCCCCCTTTTACAAAGGGGGAAGCTAAAGTCATAATACTTTCACAGTCTCTAATGTTATTTCACGGCGTGGAAATTGTTTTTGTGCCCACCATGAAAATATTATTGTAGGTCTAATAGCTTTCATGGTGCGTAATAAAATGTTTAGTGTGACACAAAAATTGTCAGCGCTAGCCCTTAAGCTTTTGTTGTTGGTATACCCTTCTATATTGTTGACAGCATAAACTATTGTGCCTCACTAAAAGTCTCAGTGCACGCAAAGTAAGGTTTAGTGACCGTAATAAAACCTTCTGCAGCGCAACTATGACCTTCAGTGTCCACTCCTCGGAGCTGCGAGTTTTGCTAATAATAGTCAGCGTCTTGCCTGCTAGCTTCTGTGCTGTAACATTAAGCTTCACGCTCTTGCTTAATTCTTATCGTTTCCACGCTCGATTTACATCTGTAGGCTAGAATAAAATTTGTTAGGGTGGATAAGCGCCAGAGACTGTGAAAGTATTCTTTTTATTCCCCTCTTTAGCAAAGAGGGGTTAGGGGA
>CAIZMK010000212.1 GCA_903934035.1 uncultured Methylococcaceae bacterium | reverse complement strand
TTGGCTTAATAAAATCCCCCTCGATCCCCCTTTTACAAAGGGGGAAGCTAAAGTCATAATACTTTCACAGTCTCTTTTCTGCCCACCTTTTTGTCGGCAAGTGGTGTGCAAACGATAAAATTGTTTGCACACCCTACAAATATCTAACTGTGGGCAGTTTTTTGTAGGCCGGAAACGCTTTACTCGCTACGCTCTTAAAGCCTTATTCCGGCCTACAAACCTTTGTAATGGAGTCAAAACTCATGTAATGGAGTCAAAACTCACGAGTTTTGTTGCTTGGCGTAGCGATAGCTTAAGCCAAACATTTCCTGCGCATCCTGTCGGGTTACGCTATCGCTAACCCGACCTGCAACACTTCATTCTTGACAAAAAGATGCGCTTCACTATCGTTCAGCGCATCCTATACAAGTATTTATTGTGAATTTAGCGAATAAAACAAAACTCAATTAGTTCTTAAGCAATCTCTCAATATGCACAGCTAGAGTATCAGGGTCTACCGGTTTCATAACATAACCTTTGGCGCCTGCCTTAATGGCCTGACGCACCATATCTTCTTGGCCGTGCGAAGTGACCATAATAATATTGGCATCTGGAAAATCTTGAATGATTCTTCGAGTGGCCTCTATACCATCCATTTCTGGCATCGTAATATCCATAGTGACCAAATCAGGGATTTCCATGCGGTAATTAGTGACGGCTTCAGCGCCACTAGAGGCCGTTTTTCGTACGTAATGCCCCATTTTTAATAACAGGGTTTCCATTTTTTTAATGGCTAATAATGAATCATCAACTACCATTACATTTAACCTAACCACCATTAACCTCCATTAATTACTCACTTATAGATAAATTTTCGCCATACAAGTCCGGAGGCGTAATAAAAACAACATCCAACACACCGTAACTAGTATTATGACTGATACTAGAAAAAATTGCGCCTTTTGGTCTGCGTAAACTACCGGCATCCTCAAGCACTATTGGCGGAGTCAAACCAATAGGTTGCCCAGTTACCGCCAAGTTTTTTGTGCAATGACCTAAAACTAAATTGACAGTTTCGGCAATCATATCTAAGCGATAAAAAACTTGTTCATCGCTTGGAATATCTAAGCCTTCTGTCTCTATCGCCAGAAGATGATTAGCCAAATCCATATCAAAACTAAAGGCTACCAAAGCTCTAACCGGCCCAGACACACCAATAACGGCTGTCAAATTCCTAAGTTTAAGCTCATCAATTTCACCGAAATTTGTACTTGTCGATAAAAACTTTATCTTTAAAGAAATTAGAAAATGAGACGTGGTGGCCGATATAACAGCATCACAGACTCTTACAACGGAATCATCTAATTGCTCACTCATGCTGCAATGTCCTTTAGAAGGGGGATACGAAAAATAAATTGGGTACCTAAGTCTGGGGTCGTCTCAACGCTAATAGCACCACCTAAACGCAGCACTTCAGAATGTACAGCAGCCATACCGACTCCTCGCCCGGAAAGATCAGTAGCCGTCTCACGGCTAGAAATACCATCAGCAAAAACTAAATCCGCTAGTTTTAAACTATCAATATCGGTATTCAATGTTTTTGAAGCTCGGAAGCGCAGCGCTGCTTCGTTAATGCCTGCGCCATCATCTTCGATAATCAGCTCAAATTCATCGGCAACAAGCTGAGTTTTACAACGGATAGTGCCTGCCTCGTTTTTGCCCTTCTCGTAGCGAGTATCTGGGTCTTCAATACCATGATCAATCGCATTACGCATCACATGACCTAAAGTTAGTAAAAATTGTCTGTAAATATCTGGGTCCAAACGTACATCCTCACCATTTATCTCAAGTGGCAACAATTCTTTTTCTAATTTTTGAGCCACTTGCTGCACCAACTTACCAAAATCAGTCAATTCCTTGTGTAAAGACACGTAACGTACTTGAGCCAGGTCATTCAATACCGGCGCATGCTCTAATTTAACTTGTTTGGTATTTAGCAAATCATAAGCTAACTGCTCAAAAGCTCTTGCTTGCTCTATTTGTATCGGAATAATACCACCTCGACTAAAAAAGTCCTCACCTAAAGCTGAGGTTACTACCAAAATATCCTTATTTATAAGAGCCTTCCAATGACTAGTAAAGACAAGTTGCACGATTCCATCTGCCGAAGGGTCACCCAGCAAGTCATTCATACAATTGAGATCTTGCAGAGTACTTTCAATCGAATGCAATTCTGCCGGCACATGGGTAAAACGAAACTGATTAAAACTGCCTTTATAGGTATGAATAGCTCGATATAGACTAGCCACATCTTGAGTTAGCCAAGGTTCTGGCCCCGCATTACAAAAAGAGACAAAATCCTCAATAATGGTAATAAACTCAGGACCATCAGTGACTGCAGCAAGTATCATAGCGGTATGCTTATTTTCTAACTCCGCATTCTTTTTAAGCTCCATTTCAGCTGTAATATCACTTAACACCACCATAAAGCCGGTTTTAATCGGAATATATTGAGCTTTCAGAACCTTATCATTAATATTGAGTTCTGACGGAATTAGATCTAAAAAAATAGCCTCTAACGGTGTACCTTTGGCTTGCAAGGCATCATCTAGGCAAGACCGCATTAATTTGCGCTTATAATTATTTTCGGTAAGGCTCTTATAACTATTTTCGGCAAACGGAAATAAAACTTTATCGGCATAAAGTCCTGTAGGTATCTGGCCTAACAAACTAAGGCATGCCTGACTGTATTCACCTACTATTTTTAGATCAGAGCCAAATGAAAAAAAGCCCTGGCCACAATTATTGAGCAAAGTCGCTACTTGGTCTAGGGAGTCTGAAACCGAATGATTATGTTTATTTAGCAGGCGAATAAAAAATACTAAGATGGCCATAAATAGCAGGTTTATGGCTCCCACCCCAATACTCGCATAGAAGTTTAGCTCTGATGTTCTTCGAGATTTATTCAGTGTAGTCAAGAAATTTTGATAGCTCACCGCTCTGAACACAACAATGTCTTCACGCAGATCTCGCAATAATTGATTCATTTGTACCGCTAAGCCTTGCTCATCTTTACCGGCATTGTCTAATTGCATCTGAGTCGTTTTTTCTGCAAAACTAAAATAGTCCTTAAATTTATTTTGCAAAGCAACGATCACATCATTCTGATCAGGATAACGTTCTCGAATTTGATTGAGCAAGTTCTCTGCATGCGCATAAGCTTCATGTGCCTTACTGATTTCTTCAGCTTCACCAGTCATGACCGCCTGAATCATAAAGCCTTCTATGCGATCAATATTAACGATAGTGGCATCAATCTCTTCCAATACTGGAAAGTACACATCTTTTATAGCTGTTAATTGCTGACCACTTTGTATAGATGACCTTAAGCCATATAGAAAAAAAACCGAAAACATGATGATAGCAACAACGATCAACAGAGTGATTTTTCGCATAGATCGTTGGCTCTGAACGGCAAAATCATTGGCGACAGAACCTGTATTATTTGTCTTATTACGACGTAGTAATCTTGAAATAAAACTCATAGGTCCAAGTATGGAAACAATCTAAGGTAAATTATTGTGTTGTCCAATATAACGAGCAACAGAATATTAAGAGGCGCATTGAAGCAATAATATTTTCAATCTTTATAACTAATCAAAGCTAAAGTTACCATAATTACATAGGTATTTTCAACTACAGAACTTCTTTAAGCGCAGTTATTTTTACCAACAAAAACAATCTATTCTCTGTCATTAAACTGTCGCAATACTATAGTAAGTTTAGCGATATTTTTTCGTATCATGCCTTTAGGACATAATTATTTAACCTGTTTATATCGGCAAGGTAACGAAAAAACACTTAAGGGTGGACACATTTAGCCATTATTTAAACGTTCAATGTTTTTATTGAACGCATGAAATCCGCCCCTACCGACCTGATTGCTTATGAATGGCAACGGAAACATTTGCTATAGAAGTCGTGAAAATATTTTTGTGGGAGAGGCTTTAGAGACTGTGAAAGTATTATGAATTTAGCGTCCCCCTTTGTAAAAGGGGGATCGAGGGGGATTTTATTAAGCAATAGGTTATTGATATTTAATAATAATTTTTTAATAGATCAAATCTCCCCTGCCCCTAATACTGCTACCGTAAATATAAAAAACATAAAATCATACCCTTGAACATGCCTCGTTTCTTGGCACAGTCAATAAAGGAAAGGATTTTGGTCGGCGTTTGAC
>CAIZMK010000211.1 GCA_903934035.1 uncultured Methylococcaceae bacterium | reverse complement strand
GATACCGCAGGTCTTCGAGATAGCGATAATTTAATAGAAAAAGAAGGTATGCGCCGTGCACACCAAGAAATCTTAAAAGCCGATAAAATAGTGCTACTGATTGATGCACGAGAAAGTGATTCAGAAGAAATCCTAAATAGCCTGCCTGACAATATTGACCTCATTAAGGTCTACAACAAAATAGATTTATTAGGCATAGAGCCCAAGCTAATAAAAACAAAAAATGGCAGCGAGTGTTACTTGTCTATTAAAACAGGACAGGGCATGGATTTGTTAAAACAGCATCTAAAAGAATCAGTTGGCTTTAATGATAATACCAACGATGTTTTTATAGCTAGAAGACGTCATATAGAAGCAATCACAAGCAGTCATCAATTGGTAGAAAACGCCCTAGAGCAATTGCAGTATAAGCAAGCAGGCGAATTAGTTGCTGAAGACTTAAGACAAGCTCAAATGAGCCTTGCCGAAATCACCGGAACCGTTAGTTCTGATGACCTGTTAGGTAAAATATTCTCCAGTTTTTGTATTGGCAAATAGTTAGGTAAAACGATCGAAACCAAGCTTTTTATTATTCCTTGTTATTGTTCTTGACTATTGCTCTGAGCAGGTAAAATAAAGCCATGTAGGTCGGGTTGGTGTTAGCGTAACCCGACATTTTGAAGCTTTTTGATTATTCATAGCCAATATCATCAGCAAAAGCTCCCACCGTCTCCCCCGCATTTATGGGCCCTATGTGAAATACTGTTTGAATGAAAATCTAATGTTTTTGCAACCACGCGAATTCAACTCATCAATGCAACACCAAGTGAATCATCAATATTAAGTGATGCCAGTTCCGTATCAGAATAAGCACTCTCTGCTATCAGATGATATTTTAAATGTGGTGTAAAACTGGCCAGAAAAGGAGGTAATACGGGTATTAAATCCGCGATTCCGATTTGCTTTATCGCGGCTACGGATGATCTTCAGCTTACATATATGATTTAATATTGGGTGTCCGACCAGTCTCTGCATCCACAACACCCTTTATTTGCACCGAGACTAAACTTTATGAGCTTTTTAGATTTTTTACATACCATTGCAGAGCGATATCAAGACCTTCATTAATACGATGGCTAGGATCATAGCCGAGTAAATTTCTGGCTTTCGTAATATCCGCCTGTGAATGTTTAATATCTCCAGCACGAAAATCTTGATGAATAGCTTTGAAGTTTATTAATTGAGGGTACTGCTCTTCTAGTTTAGTTCTGATTAATTCAAGCAATTGGTTTAGTGATGTACGCTCACCAACGGCTACGTTATAAACTTGATTGGCGGCTATTTCTGTAGCTGTTGCAGCAAGAATATTGGCTTGTACGGCATTATCGATATAGCAAAAATCACGACTGTTTTCACCATCTCCATTAATGACTACTGGCTTGCCTGTTATCATGGCGTCTACCCATTTAGGGATAACCGCTGCATAAGCGCCATTAGGATCTTGTCTTTGTCCAAATACATTGAAATATCGTAGTCCAATACTCTTAAAGCCATAATTAATTGCAAATACTTGGGCATACAACTCATTAACTAATTTGGTAACCGCATACGGTGATAGCGGTGAACCTATTTTATCTTCAACTTTAGGTAAGTCTGGATGATCACCATAGGTAGAGCTTGATGCGGCATAAACTAGGCGTTTAACCTTGGCATCTCTGGCTGCTACTAAGATATTTAAAAAACCAGAGATATTATTGTCATGGGTATTAATAGGGTCTGCTATAGAACGAGGCACGGAGCCTAGAGCTGCTTGATGCAATACATAGCTTGCTGATTGGCAGGCCATACGGCAAGTTTTTAGGTTTCTAATATCGCCTTCAATGAATTTGAAATTTTGCCATTGCTCTAAACTCATTGAAGTTCTGATATGATCAAGATTATTTAGATGTCCGGTTGAAAAATTATCGAGCCCTGTAACGGTTTGATTATTTTTTAATAATTGCTCGACTAGATTTGAGCCAATAAATCCAGCGGCACCAGTAATTAGCCAAGACTCTGGTTTTTGTTGTAGCTGAGATAATGTTTCTGCATAGTGATTCATTTTAGAGTCTGCCATCGACTTCATTGACTGGCAGTATATATTTAATATCGTAGAGTACATGGCAGTCTTTGCCTAAGGCTCTTATTTTTTCTACCCCCATATCGATAAATTGCTGATGCTTTACTGCTAAGATAATGGCGTCATAACTACCGAGTTGAGGTGCTAATAGTGGCGTGAAGCCATAAGTTTGTTGGGTTTCATTGGGGTCAACCCAAGGATCAAAAACATCGATCTTGGCTCCAAAGCTATTAAATTCTTTAATCATGTCGATGACTCTAGTATTTCGAAGATCAGGGCAATTTTCTTTAAACGCCAAGCCCATGATTAAAATTTTAGCTTCATTGATATGGATGCGTTTATTTAACATCAACTTGATAATCTGAGTGACCATGTAGTTACCCATACTGTCATTGAGACGCCTACCGGCTAAGATGATTTCTGGGTTATAGCCTATCGCTTGGGCTTTATAAGTTAAATAATAAGGATCTACGCTAATACAATGTCCACCTACTAAACCTGGCCTAAAGGGTAGAAAATTCCATTTTGTGCCTGCGGCTAATAAGACTTCTTCAGTATCAATACCTAGTTTATTAAAAATTAATGCCAATTCATTGATTAAGGCGATGTTGACGTCACGTTGCGTGTTTTCAATGACTTTGGCTGCTTCGGCAACCTTAATACTGCTAGTTTTGTAGGTTCCAGCGTTAATGATGCTTTTATATAAGTTATCAACGGTATCTGCTGTATCCATCGTTGAGCCTGAGGTTATTTTTAAGATATTAGTAACACGATGCTCTTTGTCACCCGGATTAATTCTTTCTGGGCTGTAGCCGACAAAGAAATCAGTGTTAAATACTAAGCCTGAGCATTCTTCTAGAATAGGAACGCAAATTTCTTCGGTTGCTCCTGGATACACAGTCGATTCATAAATGACAATATCCTGCTTTTTAAGCAGGCCGCCTAGCAAACGACTGGCTTTTTTTAGAGGACCCAGGTCAGGTTGTTTATAAATATTGATGGGTGTAGGTACGGTTACAATGTAAATATTACATGGTTCTAAATCATTAGCGATACAACTATAAGCTAGTTGAGTTGCTTTTTTAAGATCAGGTTCATTGATTTCTAGGGTGCGATCTTTGCCTATTTTTAGTTCTTCAATTCGTTGTTGATTGATATCAAAACCTATTGTGAAGTACTGCTTTCCGAATTCTACCGCTAATGGTAAGCCGACATAGCCCATGCCAATAACACCAATTTTAATATTATTCATTTGTGATTATTCCTTAGGTTAATAGTTAGTAGTTTATATATCGTTTCTATGTGCTTGGTTATTGCCTCACTGCCTACAGTTAAGCGTTTGTAAGGGCAATACTCAATAATTAAGCGAACACTCAATTAATGGTAGAGACGCTTCTCGTGCGAATGATGCATTAGGTATTGTGTAGAGGGGTAGTAGGGGCATATTGCATACGCCCTGGTAAATAAACCCTTTTGTATTCGCTCTATTACGAATATCACTCTACAATTTTGAATGTTCAATATATGGTCGTATGCAATACGCCCCTAGGATATTTGTTTCTTAATTAGCAATGCTTCGTTAATGAGTGCTTTCTTGGTGATAAGCCACAATACGCTCGACTTCATTTTTAGAGCCTAAAATAACTGGTACACGTTGATGTATGCTGGTGGGTTTAATGTCTAGCATACGTTCACGACCCGTTGAGCAAGACCCCCCTGCTTGTTCAATAATAAAAGCCATCGGATTAGCTTCATACATAATACGTAATCGACCTTCTGTTAATGGTTTTCGTAGATCTAAAGGATACATAAACACGCCTCCACGAGTTAGGATACGATAGACTTCAGCAACTAATGAAGCAATCCAGCGCATATTAAAGTTTTTTCCTCTAGGACCTTCGCTACCTTGCAAGCACTCGTTAATATAACGTTGCACGGGAGCTTCCCAGAAACGTTGATTAGACATATTAATGGCAAACTCAGAGCTATTTTCAGGTATCCTCATGTTTGGGTGAGTCAATATAAATTCACCTATATCCTGGTCTAGCGTAAAGCCATTAACACCATTTCCAGTAGTTAATACCATCAAGGTTGATGGCCCATAAAGTACGAAACCAGCACAGACTTGATCACAGCCTTTTTGGAGAAAATCTTCAGTTTTGGGTTCATCGTCTGCATGACTATGGAGTATAGAAAATATAGTTCCTACGGCAAGATTAACGTCGATGTTTGAAGAGCCGTCCAGAGGGTCAAACAAAGCAAGATATTTACCTTTGGGGTATTGTGTAGGTATAGCAATAATCTCATCATCTTCTTCAGAAGCCATACCTGCTAAACTACCGCCCCAGTTCAGGGTGTCAATCATAATGTTATTGGTGATAATGTCTAGCTTTTTTTGTACTTCGCCATGAATGTTTTCTGATTCAGCACTACCTAACACATTCATTAATTCACCACGATTGACTAGGTGAGATATTTTCTTACAAGCCGTTGCAATATCTTTTAATAAAAGGCTGAGTGTTCCTGATGCATCCTTTAAGCTACGTTGTTGCTCAAGAATGAATTGGGATAAGGATACATTGTTGTTCATATCGGGTTTAATCCTGTGTCGCTAGGGGTGTATAAAAAAGATTTAAAGGCATCAAAAATTAAGGCGTTAATAGTCGCTATTTAAATGTAATATTATAAGCCATTAAATGAAATGTTAGAGTCAGTGACTGCCTTAGTATTGGCATCTACTTTACTGTAGGCAAATAATCCCAGAAATTAATAGTGGGGAAAATATTATCCATCCTTTCTAAGGCAGTTAAATAGCGATCGTCAATGTTGTTTTTTCGAATGGAATCATGTAGGTAGTTAAATCTTGCAAGGTGGTCTGTGATGCGTTTTTTTGCATAGTCAGTGCTTGTTTCTGATTTCATAATGAAGGGCCAATCAGAAGCTTGAGCTAATAAAATATTACGAGCGGCCTGATTGAGTGCCCTTTTTTGTAAAGAACTGATGCTTAAGTCTTTAATATCTAAGACTAATTGCTCCATTTCTGCTTCGGCTTTGTGCAGTAAAGGGTAAATCCAGTTATTAGTTTCATTGATCCAGTAACTAAAATAACCTTGATCACCCCACGTTGATGCTGATGGCGTAGCAACTTGATGGTCTGATTGTTGTAGTAAGTAATCGCTGCAACTGATGGTTTTAATACCATTACTGGGTTGGCTGGCTAAGCGTAATACGCATTCTAACCATTGAGGACCTTCAAACCACCAGTGACCGAAAAGCTCTGCATCGTAAGGCGCAACGATGATGGGTGTCCTATCCATAGTGGTATTTAAATTAATAAACTGTTGTTGGCGCTTATTAATAAAGTTTTGTGCATGTTCCAGTGCTTTTGCTCGTGCTTTTTTGGGGCTGTAGATTTCTTTAGGCAAATCTTTACCGGTGACTCGATAGTATTTAATGCCGGTATTGATACGGATGTCGCCATCGAGGATATAGGGGGCGATATAGTCGAGATCCAAATCGAAACCGATGTCTTTATAATATTCTCGATAATCAAAATCACCTGGATAGCCCTCCTGAGAACTCCAGACTTGTTTGGATGATTCAGGGTCTCGTGCAAATGCCATCACTCCATTTCCGCAATCTAGTGGGGCATAGACACCATTTCGTGGAGTTTGGCTGGCATTCATAATGCCGTGGCTATCGACAAAAAAATAGTTAATGCCTGCCTCCGCTAATAATAATTCTATACCTGGATAGTAGGCGCATTCTGGTAACCAAAATCCTGATGGAAGAAATCCTAAATTATCTTTAAAGGTTTTTATGCCTATGTTTATCTGATTACGGATGGCAATTTCGCTGATATTAAGCAACGGAAGTAAGCCATGTGTTGCGGCGCAGCTTATTAATTCAAGTGTGCCGGCAGCATGATGCTTTTTAAAAGCGATCAATAAATCGCAGTGGTATTGATCTTGATAAATAGCTAAGGTTTTCTTATAAAACCGACGGTATAAGCGTGCTAATTTTTGGAATTCAGGCTGTTTACGAGTCCTAATAATTTCTTTTTCGGCCAGTTCCAGGCATTGATGACAATGTTTTAGGTAGCGTGCTTGTAATAGTTCATCGCGTAACATGGAAATAAGAGTCGGCGATAGCGACAGCGTCAATCGATAAGGCACTTTATCGTCTTGTAGTCGATCTAGTACGCCAATTAAAGGAATATAGCATTCGGTAATGGCTTCAAATAACCAGTTTTCTTCCAAAAAACTTTCATGCTCTGGGTGTCGCACATAGGGTAAGTGGGCATGAAGTATTATGCTTAGAAATCCATGCGTCATTAAATCCCTCACTTAATGCCTAGTCCTGAGTTGTTGTGATAAGCAGAGATTTTAATTTCTTTGTAACTAGGTTTAGTAAAGCTAGGTGAATCTGCTTTAAGCTGAAATACAGGCGTTTGTGCTAGGGGTAGTTGTGCAAAATTGGAATCAGCTATAACGTCCTGATGATTATCAGTGCCTAAGCTTGCTCGATACGAGTTTGTGTCTGAAGGCATCGCTAAAAATATATCTTGTTGAGGGTTAGTGCGGTTAATGGGGAACTCTTCATAACCCTTGCTAAGATAGTTATTTTTATCAGCTTCTGAATAAATCCTTAAGGTCAGCTCTTGAGTGTTATTTTTTTGCTGTGGAACGGATTTATGACTACCTAGATTCCAGTAAGCATATAGATGCAGAGGAGCGACGGACATGAGTGTTAATTTAGGTAAGTCATTAGAAATCTTAGGCATGAAGCTTTTACTGATTTCTTGGCTAATTTCAAGTAATTCTATTTGTGTCAGCTTCATAGTGGGTAACTGCCTGAATACTAATGGTCAAGAATAGTCATTGAGCATAATGACGTGATGTTTCTTTAAGAGTGTTATGACTGTGAGTTGTTAAAGCAGACTTAATGGCATTAAGTATACTTCGGAAAGTCAGAGTTATTGTCTACTTTGTGTTGATAAACTTAATATTATCGATTATTTCACTTAGAAACTAGTCATTGTTACAAATACAGCTAAGGTTTTTTAGTGGCAAGGGGTTCCAGTTATCAATTGCCCATTCTAATTGCTCTTTTACTGGCGCAATATAAATTTCTTTAGGTGGATTTTGTTTTAATAAACTGAGTAACTTAAAGATGACTATTTGAGGTTGTTTTAAATCAACGGCTGTTGCGTGGTTTTGTTTACTAAGTTTATTGCCGTCTTGATCGATAATAATGGGGAGATGCATGTAGTTGGGAGTGCTTAATCCCAATAGTTGTTGTAGATATATTTGTCTGGGAGTTGAATCTAACAGATCAACGCCTCTAACAATGTCAGTAACCTGTTGACGATTATCATCAATAACCACCGCAAATTGATAGGCAATAATACCGTCTCTTCTTTTTAATAAGAAATCGTCATCTTGATGGGTGAGTTGAAAAGACCTTAAGCCCTGGAGCTGATCTTGAAAAGAAATAAGGCTGGGGTTAATTTTGATACGTAATGAAGATGGTTCTTGAGTCTTTAAAGTATTTCTACATAAACAGGGTTGTTTAGCTAGTAAAGATTTTCTATTGCAGGTGCAAGCATAGGTGTGTTGGTTTCTTGTTAATTCGAATAGAATTTCTTCGTAATCTTTAATATAGTGACTTTGATATTGTTCTTTGTGATCCCAATGCAAACCAAAGGTACTGAGTGTATTTAGAATATTGTCGACAGATCCTTTGATATTTCTAGTGGTATCAAGATCATCAATGCGGAGTAGCCATAAGCCTAGCTGTGTGCGAGCTTCAATAAAGCTAACTAGGGCTGTACAGAGGGAACCTAGGTGTAAAGAACCCGTAGGGGAAGGAGCGAATCGACCTATATAAGGTCGATCTTTCAGCATATTGTTGACTTAGCCCATTTGTTTTTCGCGAATTTCATCAAGAGTTTTGCAATCTATACATAATGTTGCTGTAGGACGCGCTTCTAATCGACGTATGCCTATTTCTATGCCGCACGATTCGCAAAAGCCATAGCCACCAGATTCAATTTCTTTTAGAGCTTCATCAATTTTTTTAATCAGTCGGCGTTCGCGATCACGCGTTCTTAATTCAAGACTGAATTCTGATTCTTGGGTCGCGCGATCATTAGGATCAGGAAAGTTAGCAGCATCATCTTGCATGTGCAGCACTGTCCGGTCTACCTCGTGCATTAACTCACTTTTCCAGTTTTTCAGAATAGTCTCAAAATGCTTAATTTGAACATCATTCATATACTCTTCGCCTTCTACTTCTATATAAGGCTTAAAGCTGAAAGGTGAGGCATTCGGTGTAGCATTATCGGCCATTCATTAACTCCTAAAGACAGGATAATAAAAAATGCGCATTTTTAACAGAATAGTCAGTGTATAGCAAGGTTTATCGACATAATTTAAAAGTCTGTGAATTATTTTATTGCAAGGCAAGGTAGTCGCAGGTTTTGTATTTTGTATAACTAAGTCAATAAAAGGCCTTTAAATGATTAGATTGATACGCATTGATAAGTCAATAGCCTTGATGTGTTTAGTTAATGCGCCTATGGAAATAAAATCAACACCCGTTTCTGCTATGGTACGAATATTATTTAAATCAATATTGCCGGATGCTTCAAGTTCTATAGTGCCATCATTTAAGGCTACAGCTTGGGTCAAAGCCTCTAAACTAAAGTTGTCGAGCATAATACGATCGGGTTTCGCGGCACTGGCTTCAAGGAATTCTTGTACAGATTCTACTTCTATTTCCACTGTTAATGAGGTGAGTTGGCGCGCTAGTTGAATGGCTTCACTAATAGAGCCCGCAGCGATAATATGATTTTCCTTGATCAGTACGCCATCATATAAACCTATGCGATGGTTATAACAGCCGCCGCAAGCCACCGCGTATTTTTGAGCCAACCTCAAGCCAGGTAAGGTTTTTCGGGTATCTAAAACTTTACAATGCGTTCCTGCAACGGCATCTGCATAAAGTCTGGACTGTGTCGCTGTTGCTGATAAGGTTTGTAATAAATTTAAAGCAGTGCGCTCACCTGTTAATAAAGATCTGGCTGGGCCATTAAGCTTACAAAGTGTAGTTCCTGCTTGTAGACAGTCACCTTCATCGGCATACCAAGTGATACTGATATTACTATCTAAATATTGGAATACAGCATCAAACCAAGGTTTACCACACAAGACCATTGTTTCCCGTGTTATGACCTCAGTAATCGCTTGTGTTGTGGCAGGAATGATTGCTGCGGTAATGTCGCCAGTACCTATGTCTTCATCAAGGAAAGGTTTTATGTCTATTAATGGTGATAATGTTGTCATTGGCTTAAGAGTCGTTGCTGTCAAAATCATAGAAATCAAGCGACTTAGTTTACTGTAATTTAATTTTGAGAGAGACGAAAGTTTTAACGTAAAGCTTGTGAAAATTAACTGCCTGTATTCATACATGCAAGCATGTCTGGATGTACGGTATAATTAAAAAAAATAATGTTATAGAAAACGTCATAATGGCTCAATTTTTTGAAATACATCCCGAAAACCCGCAATTACGTTTAATTCATCACGCGGTCGATATTATCCGTAAAGGTGGAGTTATTGCTTACCCTACCGATTCATCTTATGCCTTGGCTTGCCAAGTTGGCGATAAACAGGCAATGGATAAGATTCGCCGTATCAGGCAGTTAGATGATAAGCATAACTTTACATTGGTCTGTAAAGATTTAACTCAAGTATCGACCTTCACTAAAATTAGTAATGATGCCTATCGATTAATTAAGGCTTTAACCCCGGGAGCTTTTACCTTTATCTTAGATGCTACGCGTGAAGTGCCTCGAAGATTGCAGCATCCCAAGAAAAAAACCATAGGTATACGCATACCTGATCATCCTGTTACTCAATTACTATTACAGGAGCTAGGTGAGGCTTTGTTTAGTTCCACCTTAGCCTTGCCTGGGTACACTGATGCGATGATTGATCCTTATGATATTAAAGATAAGCTAGATCATGAGTTGGATTTGATTATAGGTGCCGGTATTATTGAACATGAAGTGACGACTATGATTGCGTTTTCAACTTATGGTACTGAGATTGTTAGGCAGGGCAAGGGTCTTGCCCCCATGTTGAACTAAGCGAGGATTAAAAATGATGGACGAATTGAGTGTTATCCAGCGCATAGCCGTATGGATATTACCGGTTATTTTTGCAATTACGGTGCATGAAGTAGCGCACGGTTGGGTAGCAAAAAAATACGGCGATAATACCGCTTCTAGGTTGGGACGATTAACTTTGAATCCTGTTAAGCATGTTGATTTATTCGGGACTATTATTTTGCCTGGATTATTATTAATGACGGGTACCGGTTTTATTTTTGGCTGGGCAAAGCCAGTGCCAGTGGATGCTAGAAATTTTAAAAGACCCTTGAAAGATATGGCGATCGTTGCTTTAGCTGGCCCGGTTTCAAATTTAATCATGGCTTTTATGTGGGCGTTGATTATCAGATTAGGCATTTTTATTGGCACTAATGCAGAAGCTGTTTCATTGCCGTTGATTTATACTGGTGTTGCTGGAGTTTCAATTAATTTAGTCTTAGCTATGATTAACTTATTACCGATTCCACCCTTAGATGGCAGTCGTATTTTGACCGGTATTTTACCGAATTACTGGGCTAGCCAATATAATCGCTTAGAACGCTATGGCTTTATTATTTTATTAGTGCTGCTTTATACCAAAGTTTTAAATGCCATTTTAGAATACCCTCTGTTCATTGCTCAGAAAATATTTTTCTCTATTGCGGGTATGTAACTCTTAAGCCATTAAACAGAAGCTTAAATCTAATAAATAAGGCTAAGATATGACTGCGATTGCATCAATAGAGGTTATGCCGCTGCCTTTTGCAATGGTTAATGGCGCGCCTTTTGAAAAATTACCTGATGATCTATATATACCTCCGGATGCTTTAGAGGTGTTTTTAGATTTATTCGAAGGCCCTTTGGATTTATTGCTTTATTTAATTAGGCGACAAAATCTAGATATTGTAAATATTCCGATTGCTCAGATTACCCAGCAGTACATTAGTTATATTAAATTAATGGGGGAATTAAATATGGAGTTGGCGGCAGAATATCTGGTAATGGCTGCTTTATTGGCAGAGATAAAATCTCGAATGTTATTGCCTAGACAAATTGAAGGCGATGACGAAGAAGAGGATCCAAGAGCAACATTGATTCGTCGCTTGCAGGAGTATGAATGTATTAAGGCTGCGGCTGAAGAAATTGATTTATTAGCTAGAATTGAACGAGACATATTCGCCATTGATGTCGATGTGTCCTTATTAGGTGTTGATCAACCCTTACCTGATGTCCAGTTAAACGATATGTTGCTGGCACTTAAGGATGTTTTTAAACGGGTTGCCCAACTTAGTCATCATCAAATTACAAAAGAAGCTTTATCTGTCCGTGAACGAATGGCAACCATTTTGGAATACCTTAAAGGAGAAAATAACCTCCTTTTCTCGCAATTATTTGTCCGAAAAGAAGGTCGACACGGAGTTGTTGTCTCGTTTTTGGCCATCCTCGAACTTGGAAAAGAAGGACTTATCGAAATCATCCAATCTGAGCCCTGTAGCGAAATTCGAGTCCGAGCCGTCAGTTCCCCTAGCGAAACCCAAGGTCTCTAAGCCTCGTGTACGATCTAAGAATGTAGATGAAGATGTAACGATCACAATAAAAGCTGAATCCGTTAAGCTAAGACCCTACGCTAAAAATCTTCAGGCGGTAGCTGAAAAAATTAGATCTCGACGTAAGAAGTTAACCATGACACCTTTGAATAATGTATCTATAGTTTCTGAGCAACCCGAAGCGAATGTAAAAACTAAACGTATCGTTGAGGCTATTTTATTTGCTGCCAGACGGCCAATGACAGCAAAACAAGTACAGCAGGTTTTTCCAGAACTGGAACAGCCCGAACTTCCTGAGATACTGTCAGCAATAGATTCTATTATTGAAGATTATCGATTTAGACCCATAGAATTAAAGGCGGTAGCAAGTGGTTATCGTTTTCAAGTTAGGCAAGAGTTATCACGTTGGGTTTCTCGTTTATTTGAGGAAAAACCCCCTAAATATTCCAGAGCTTTGTTGGAAACACTCGCTATTATTGCTTACAAACAACCGGTAACACGCGGTGAAATTGAAGATATACGGGGTGTCAGTGTCAGCTCAAGTATTATACAAACCTTACTTGAGCGAGAATGGGTAAAAGTTGTTGCCCATAAAGAGGTACCCGGTCGACCCGGACTTTATGGCACAACCAAACAATTTTTAGATTATTTTAATATAGCATCAATCAATGAACTACCGACACTCCAAGAGATACAGCATCTTGAGTGGCCGATAGATAAAATGCAACAACCTACGCAGGTAACGAGTGAAAAGCAAGAAACCAACTAATGATTCATCGAGTTCGCCGTCAAGAACCAATAAAACGCCAAAGCAACAGCGAAGAAATCAACAGAAACAGGCACCAAAAGCTACTGAAGCTAAGCCAGTAAAGACTGTTACAAAGCCAGAGTATATAAGTAAAGCTACTCACAAAAATGAACGCACTCAGCCTGAAGTCGGAGAGCGGATACAAAAAGTGCTGGCTCGTGGTGGCATTGGATCACGTAGAGAAATTGAGCGTTGGATAGATGAGGGTCGACTTAAGCTTAATCATAATATTGTTAAATTGGGTGATAGGCTAAAAGAAGGCGACCATCTTCAGTTAAATGAGCGAGTTGTGCATTGGGAAAAATTTGCCATTCAACCGACACGCGTGTTGCTTTATCATAAACCTACTGGAGAAATTGTTACAAGGCGTGATCCTCAAGGTAGGCCCTTAGTATTTACTCAGTTACCAGAATTATTAACAGCCCGATGGATTTCTGTGGGTAGATTAGATATTAATACTTCTGGGCTTTTGTTAGTAACCAATAATGGTGAGTTAGCAAATCAATTAATGCATCCTTCTACCGAAGTAGAGCGTGAATATGCTGTACGTATTTTAGGTGATGTTTCAGATGCAACACTCGAAAAATTAAAGCAGGGTGTTGAGCTTGAGGATGGGATTGCTAAGTTTGATGCGATACGATTTTTTGGTGGAGAAGGTGCCAATAAGTGGTATCACGTTATTGTTAATGAAGGTCGTAACCGCTTGGTTAGGCGTTTATGGGAATCTCAAGAAGTGGTTGTTAGTCGTTTAATGCGTGTGCGTTATGGGCCAATTGTCTTACCTGATGGATTAAGAACCCGTGATTTTTATGAATTGACTGATAAGGAATTGGATTTGTTATTTGAATTTGCTGGATTGGAAAGAGTAGAGCCAGTTGTTAATAGCACCAAACCTGAGCCTAAGCGTCAATCTTCTAAAAAAAGATAAGCGAATGGACGCTTTGTATTCAATTTAAGTATAAAAGCTAAAGTTTCTAGGTATTTCAAGTATCAAGCCAAGCTTATATGTCTTAGGTCTTCACTTTGTTTATTATTTGAAAACGTACGTTTTTACTTAACTGATATTACACAGTGATTTAATGGTTTAAAAAAATAATGAAGTCGCTATTGCGACGATCTGTTAATCGAGTAACCGTACCCGAAGGCGAGATACTTTCTTTTGCGCAGCCTTTAGAAAGTATCCAAAGAAAAGGCGGCTCGACTGCTGCTTCCTGGGCTCCTAGGTTTTGTTGGGGGTCGGTAGAGAGAACTTTCTGCACTCCTACCGACTCGCGGCATCTATGTCGCGCCCCAGTTGTGGCTAATCCCAAAAAAACCTGCGGTGCTCGGCGCGGCAAACGAGAGAAAACAACTTTACTGCGTAATGTTAGTTACTCAATGAAATAGTCGTTTAAGAGTTATTGATGTAGAGAATGGCTGGCAGTATGCCAATTTTAATAGGGTACAACATACGATGATTGGAGGGTTGCGTTGAAGAAAGATGAAGCTAAAGCTCGCCAAAAGGCAATGCGACCATGGGTTACCGTCCTTGATAAAATGGTAGTTCAGGATTTGCTGAAGACTTTTTTGGCTGGTTTATCAGTGTTGGTTTTAATTATCGTTAGTCGGCAGTTTGTTCGTATTCTTGATCAAGCTATAAGCGGTCAGGTTTCTAATGAAACCTTACTAAGTATTTTAGGGTTAAAAACGATTGTTGCTGCTGCTGAGTTTTTGCCTGTCGCTTTATTTTTAGCTGTTTTGATGGTGTTGGGTAGAATGTACAGAGACCATGAAATGGCGACCGTTTCTTCAGCTGGTGGAGGTTCTGGAGTTATTTATAGAGCGGTATTTATGCTGGTTGTCCCCGTCAGTTTGTTGGCTGCGAGTATGTCATTAATCGCTGAACCTTGGGCAGAGGCTAAAATACTTAAGTTGGTCATACATGATGAAGAGACGTCTGAAACAAGAGGCATAGCAGCGGGTAAATTTAGCGAATACAGTCAAGGTGATTTGGTTTTCTACGTGGAAACGATGGATGCTGATAAAAAAATGTATAAGGTTTTTGTTCAAAGTTTAGAACACGATAATAAGGCTGTCAGTGTCATTACGGCTGAGACCGCTAGAATGCAAGACTCATCAGATGGGAGTTATATTATCTTTGAACAAGGAGAGCGTATCAAGGGTCAGCCCGGCACTTTAGATTATGTTGTCGAACAATTTGATGAATATGCTGTTCGGTTAGACGCTAAAACATCAGCTCCTAGGCCTGTTAATTTACAAACTGTTCCAACTTATTTATTGTGGCAGCATAAGACTAAAGCTTATATTGCCGAATTTCAACGCCGCCTTTCTATACCAATGGGTGCTTTATTGTTAAGTTTTGTCGCCGTGCCTTTGGCGCAAATTTCGCCTAGAGGTGGTGTTTATGGAAATATGCTGGTGGGATTTTTAATATACTTTAGCTATGGAAATCTTACTCGTATCAGTCAAGGTTGGGTGACTAATGGCACTATTTCGACTTGGTTTGGAGGCGTGGGCGTTGATTTGCTATTGTTGATAGTGGGTAGTCTTTTGTTAGCTCGATTATATGGCTGGTATTGGTTGGTTTTGAGAATAAAAGCGCGGGTTGCATAAATGAAGGTATTAACCAGCTATATTGTCAGAGAGGTGCTTAAGGGTGCTTTTGTAGCAATCGTATTATTATTGACGTTATTTAATTTATTTACTTTCAGTGATGAATTGGGTGATTTGAGTGAAACTTATGGCCTTAAAGAGATTTTTTACTATATAGCCTTAACAACCCCTGGGATTTTTTGTGAATTAGTACCTGCTTCTGCTCTCTTGGGTAGTTTATTTATACTTGGAGCGATGGGCAATAATCGTGAGCTTATTGTCATGAGAGCGGCTGGACTTTCTATCTTTGGCATTATTAAAGCTGTTATGTTGGCTGGTGCTGTGTTGGTAATTATATCCTTATTAATTAGTGAGTTTGTAGCACCGATTACAGAGCGTATTGCTAAAAATTTAAGATTTACCGCACAGAATGGATCGTTACAACTAAATTCTGATTATGGTATTTGGCTACGTGAAGACAAAAAATTTATTAATGTCAGGCAGATTATTGATGGCCATAATTTAGCCGACATTAGTATTTACGAATTAGATGAGCAGAGACATTTACAGCAGGCTTTACATGCTGAATCAGCTGTTTTTTTAGGAAATCAGCAATGGGATCTAAAAAACATTAAAACTTCTGAAATTTCAACGCAACAAATTTTAGCGAACCAGAAAGAGCATGTGCTTTGGCTTACCTCAATCGCACCTAATTTGTTGAAGAGTGTGGCCATTAATCCAAATAATTTAACCTTCGTGGACTTGAGCCACTATATTGTTTTTTTGAAGAAAAATCATCAGGAGACACATGTTTTTGAATTAGCTTTTTGGGAACGAATTGTTAATCCTTTGGATACCTTCATCATGCTATTGTTATCTGCACCATTTATTGTCAGTGTCAAGCGGGGTGTCAGTGTAGGCGAACGGATGATGATAGGTATAATCATTGGCATGAGCTTTAATATAGTTGACAAAATCGTTGGGCATTTAGGTTTAATTTATGCTCTTAATCCACCTTTAATTGCTTTTATTCCTTGTTTAACCATGTTGGTAGTCGCTTTGTATTCAATCAATCGAATGCGGAATTAGTCGTTCCAGTAATTAACTTTTGGCACATATAAAGGACTCAGCTTGGAATTGGTAAATCTAGGTTTGTCGGTACTAAAGTTGGATAGTTTGTTTCCACTAAAATGTGTTTAGACATTATAGGGTGCACTTCGCTTTTTTTCATTGCATCCTATAAAAGTGCTGGTTTATGACTGAAATTAACAAATGGGTTGAATCCATAAATAATTGTTTTAAAGGCAACTAACTTAAGACGGGATAGCATTAAGCGTGGTAACCATAACTAATATTAGGCACACGGGACAGATCGCGACCTGTCCCTACGTTGTTTCAAAGCAATAGTCGTTGGACAGCAGCAATTGTAGGCTGGAATAAGACCAGCCAAGCGTAGCGTAGCTCGTGGTGGCGGAGCGGTATAGCGGGAAACACTCAACTCGCTTACGTTTGAAAAGCCTTATTCTGGCCTATATCTATCGCGCTTTAAGTTGGTGGCTGTTTTAAAATTCAACTATTATTTTGGATTAAATAAAAATTGGAATGACCGGAATTCTTGAGAAAATAGCTCTTTATCATTAGGGACAGGTAAAGGCGATGCTTTTTGTACTGCATTTTCAGCAGAACGGTCAAATATTTCGTCACCACTACTTGAGATCACTTCTGCAGAAATTACCGTACCATCCGACATTAATTTAACTTTTATCGTACATTTTAAATCGTCATTAACAGTGGCAGGTCGAATCCAGCTACGTTCTACTTTTTTCTGAATGGCCAGTTTTGCCTGAGCTGATTCTGACTGCTGAGCAGCTAATCTGTTTTTTGCTGCTTCTGCAGCATCAGCGTCCGCCTTAGCTTTAGCAGCCTCTGCTTTAGCTAGAGCATCGGCTTCGGCTTTAGCTTTAGCGGCTTCGGCCTTTGCTTGAGCAGCAGCTTCAGCTTTGGCTTGTTTAGCAGCTTCGGCTTTAGCGATTGCATCGGCTT
>CAIZMK010000210.1 GCA_903934035.1 uncultured Methylococcaceae bacterium | reverse complement strand
TTGTTATAATAAAAGCAGCTTCTTGTTCTTCCCACACAGAGCGTGACAGCCTTATGTTAAGAAATATTTGAACTTATTGTAGGCTGGAATAAGGCTTTTCGAGCGTAAGCGAGGAAAGCGTTTCCGGCATAGGCAGTCACGTATTGCCGGAAACGCCACCATGCGCTGCGCTAGCATAGTCTTATTCCGGCCTACAAAGCTTTACTGTGGACAATTAGGCAGAGCGTGGGAACGATAAGGTTTTAATGTAGGTCGTGTTACGCTAGCGCTAACCCGACCACGTCTGTTGTAATCCGATGTTCCAAGATACAGGGCGAATGAATTCGCCCCTACAAAAGCTTAACTTAATAGTCATAAATAACAAGTATTCAGTTTTATCAAATCTTTTAACGCTACAATTAAAAAACTAATTAATCATTTTGAAATCATTACTTAAGAACTTAATCTTAAGCGCCCCCAATTGTTGGAGAACTTTATCTTATAATAAGCCTTGGTGGCTGTTATGAGTAGGCGTCCTGTCCGCATAAAAGCAAAATCATTCCGAGCGTTGTATATTGCTTTGGCATTAGCTCTTATTGGTCTTGTCTCAACAAAATTAGTGCGTGACGAGGTTAGAACCTCTAAATATCAAGCGCAATATTTATCGGCTATTAGTGAGCAATTAAGCTATAAATTAGTACCCGGGTCTAGTGCCTCTATTCGTTTTCCAGAATATGGGCCTTATGATGAAAGGCTAGGTTATACCTCATTGCCAGATATCATTGGTCATTTAAAAATCAACGGTTTTAGTGTGACTTCCCAAGCCAGCATTTCGCCTATGATGGCTGAGTTGGCAGATTATGGTTTATTTTCGATATATCATGAAAAAAGTCAGGCAGGACTTCGTATTACTGACAAAAATGATCAAGTCGTTTTTAATAGCCTGTTTCCTGCTCATGGCTACCCCAACTTTAAGGCGATCCCACCGTTAATTCTTGATACTTTATTGTTTATAGAAAATAGAGAATTATTAAGTGACGATAATAGTACAGTTAATCCTGCCATTGAGTGGGATCGACTAGGCTATGCGGGCTTACAATTAATGGCTAATAAATTAGGTGCAACCAGTGCAGTGCCAGGTGGAAGTACGCTTGCGACTCAGCTAGAAAAGTATCGACATTCAAAGAATGGCTACACCAATTCCATTATAGATAAGTTTCGTCAGATGGGCACAGCTTCGGTGCGAGCTTATTTAATGGGGCCGAATACGCTTAAAATGCGAGAAGAAATAGCTCTGTCCTATTTGAACTCAATGCCATTAGCCGCTACACCTCAGCTCGGAGAAGTACACGGTTTGGGTGATGGCTTATCGGCTTGGTTTAATGCAGATTTTGATCAGACCAATCTTTTACTGAAGGCAGATGCTTTAAAACCACCCAAGAAAGTGACTCCACAACAAGCACTCGCTTATCGACAAGTATTGAACATACTGTTATCACAAAGAAGACCTTCGTATTTTTTGGGGCGAGGTTATGATGCCTTGCAAAGACTCACCGATCGATATTTACGCGTCATGACCGAACAAGGTGTTATGTCTGTTGGCATGCGAGATGCGGCATTAAAGCTTTCGACAGTTCGACCGAATCATTCGGCTAATGAGCCCGCCAAGTTTATGGCCGAAAAAAAAACCCAGAATGTATTGCGAACGCGTTTAGCTAAAGCGCTGGGAGTTAGATCAAATTATGAACTCGATCGTTTCGATTTAACGGCTAAAACAACCTTAGATTTCGACACTCAACAAGCAGTCACTGATGCACTAAAGCAACTTAGTCAGCCAGAAGCTGCACGTAAAGCCGGTATACTGGGATTTCATCTGCTCAATGAAAATACTGATCTTAAGCCTATCGTCTATAGCCTGATGTTATTTGAACGGAGCAATACTGGTAATTTATTGCGGGTTCAGACCGATAATTATGATCAGCCTTTAGATATTAATGAGGGTATCAGAATCGATTTAGGTTCTACTTCTAAGCTACGTACTATGGTGCATTATCTTGAATTGGTCACCGATGTTTATCAAAAATATAAATCTTTATCGATAAAAGACTTAAATAACTTAGAGCTACATCCACGAGATTATTTGTCAGCTTGGGTCGTTGAACAATTGCACTCAACGCCTAGAATAAATTTAGAAACTTTGCTTAATCGAGCCATTGATAGAACGTATTCCTCAAGTCCTGGCGAATATTTTTTCACTGGAGGTGGCTTGCATCATTTTAATAATTTTACGCCCGATGAAGATGGCAAAATGATGTCAGTGCGAACTGCTTTAAGGGACTCAGTTAACTTAGTGTTTATACGCTTGATGCGCGAGGTTGTTTATCATCATCTTTATAAGCCAGAGGGCTTGGCTCGTTGGCTGGATAGTCCTGAGGATCCTAGGCGTAATGAATATTTACAGCGTTTTGCAGATAACGAGGGACGTGTTTATTTACAACGTTTTTACGCTAAATATAAAGATAAAACTCCTAAAGAGGTTATGTCACTGTTAGCAGGCAGAGTCGGTTTTACGCCTGCGCGTTTAAGTATGTTATTTAGGGCTGTTTATCCTGATAAAGATGAAAACGCTTTAAATGCTTTTCTTAATGAGCATTTAGCAAAAACCGTAGTGATTAATGATGAAGATTCTGACACTTTATTTGATAAATACTCAGTAGAAAAATTTGATCTACAAGATCAGGGTTATATCACCAAAATCCATCCTTTAGAATTATGGTTGGCAGCTTATTTAGCTAAACATCCTAAAGCGACTCAAGAGCAGATTATGGCTGCCAGTGCCGATGAGCGCCAAGAAGTTTACCGTTGGTTGTTTAAAAATCATCGTGTCAATGCACAACAGCAACGCATTATGAGCTTGCTGGAAGAAGATGCTTTCAATGAAATTCATGCGGCATGGAAGCGGGTAGGTTATCCCTTTGATGCCCTTACACCTTCTTATGCAACTTCAATTGGAGCATCAGGTGATAGGCCTGCGGCGCTAGCCGAACTGACCGGTATTCTAGTTAATGATGGCGTCAAATTACCCGTGGTGCGATTTGATAGTTTGCATTATGCAAAAGATACTCCTTATGAAACCCTACTTAATAAAGCAGCTGACCCGGGTGAGAGAATATTTGCCCCAGAAATTGCCAAAGTAGTAAGAGGCGCCTTAGTGGGGGTTGTTGAAGGGGGTACCGCCTCAAGACTCAATGGTATTTATACAGATGCAAATGGTCAGGTATTGTCCGTTGGCGGTAAAACCGGCACAGGAGATCATCGTAAACAAATATGGGCTGCTGGAGGGCGGCTTTTAGATTCTAAGTTTGTCAGTCGTGCAGCTACTTTTACCTTCTTCATTGGTGAGAAATACTTTGGCGTAATGACTGCTTATGTAGAGGGGGAAAATGCGGGGCTTTATCACTTTACTAGCTCATTACCGGTACAAATAATGAAATTTTTAAAGCCTACTTTGTCACCGTTGATTAATGGTTTAGCTATAGAGGCGAAGACAAAGCCAGAAAATAAAGATACGGTGGCTGATAGTGATGAGCCGATTGCTTTATCTGTGGCAAAAGAAATCACTGCTGAGAAATTAAAGCCCGTTATTTCTAAAAATACGACTGCCGTACAGCCATCAGTTTTGCCTGTCACTAAAGTCATTAGTGCTCAGAAACCAAAGCCTGTAATAGCGACAAGTAACAGTGCTTTAATTCAACCGCCTGCTGTACCGGTGACAAAGGCAGAAATTAAGCCCTCAATTAAAAAAGACCTGTCCACTAGGGTTACGTCAACTCCCAATAAAGTGCTCAATATTAATGAGGCGAAGTTATCAGCTAAAGATGTCAGTAATAATGCAAGTAATCCTCAAATTAAAGAGGTTCCCGCGAAGGTGATCGGTATGCCTGTCAACAAAACAGTTCCAGAAGTTGCTAAAACACCTGTTACGCAAGGAACAAGTTCGGGCATAAAGCAAGCTGAGTTAAGTGCTGCAGCCAAAGTGTCGCGTCCAATAGTAGATAGTATTAAACAGACGGTGCCTGAAAAAGCACAGCCTGCTGATAAAAGTCGGTATTTTAAATATCCAGAGCCGCAGAAGGCAGTACAGTAGTTATGTGTCTTTTTAATAATTCTCGCATGTTGGGCTGGATTTGAACCCCAGTTCCTAACATTTAATATCTCGGAAGTTATTTAGACATTAAAACGTTTCGGTCGGGGTTATAAACCAGGGCCGGGCATCGAAGATTTTAGCTTCCTCATCACTACATTTTACGCCGTAGGGACACGTTGAGACCTGTCCCTACATTACGATCGATTTAATGATTAATCCCCCACATTTCTATCAATCACTGAGCTTCAAGTACAGCTAATTCATCTGAGGTATTAATGTTCGTAAAGATTTTAGGTTCGTCACTAAAATCAACAGTAACACTCTTAAGCGGTCGCAACCAATCAGCAACTTTTCGTTGACCACTAGCCAAATAGCCTTGTAAATTTTCGGCTAGTGAAGTTTTAAGAGCTAAAAATAAAGGATGCAGTTGCCCACCATCAAAAGCGATGGCAATGTCAGCATCGTGTTCAGCACGAGTATCTAGTAGTCGTTGCAAATGTTCTGTTTCAAAAAATGGTGTGTCGCAAGGCATAACGACTAATACTTCAGTATCAGTATCAGTATGCAGTAATGTTGTTAAGATACCGGCTAAAGGACCATCAAAACTTTGGGTTTGATCGCAAATAACAACTAGCCCAAATTCTTTATAAGCGATGAGATTACGATTGGCATTGATGTAAGTTCGTTGGCAAACAGAACTCAACGCTTCTAAGGCATAACTGATTAAAGGCTGATTTTTAAAGAGTATCAGGCCTTTATCTTGCTCACCCATGCGTGTAGCTCGTCCACCCGCTAATACAACGCCAGCTATGGTTGTTTTATTTTTTTGAATAGTCATCAATTAAAATGTTGAATGGTTTGGGTGCACGAAGCCCCAGCTTGGCTTTGCTACCGCCGAGCTGGGGCTTCGCGTTTGAGACTGTGAAAGTATTCTTTTTATTCCCCTCTTTAGCAAAGAGGGGTTAGGGGAGATTTGATCTATTAAAAAATTATTATTAAATATCAATAATATATGACTTAATAAAATCCCCCTCGATCCCCCTTTTACAAAGGGGGAAGCTAAATTCATAATACTTTCACAGTCTCGTTTCTATATATACAGCTGTCGTTCCCACGCCAAGCTTAGATGTAATTCATGTACAAATTGTTTTTACTACAGTTGGCTAGTTTAGTTA
>CAIZMK010000209.1 GCA_903934035.1 uncultured Methylococcaceae bacterium | reverse complement strand
ATCAATGACTATTATGATATTAATCTTAAATACAGTCGCTTGGCAAAAGCAGGCATAGCACAGCAAGAACTAGCTAACTTTAAGATTGTACAAAGTAAGCTTTATGCTAATTACCGCTTTATAAAAATGAATCTGGAAGACAATTCAGCCATACAAATGCTCTTTGCTAATGAAAAGTTTGATCGAGTTTGTCATTTAGCGGCGCAAGCGGGTGTTCGCTATTCCATTGAAAATCCTTATACCTATATACAGAGTAATATCGATGGCTTTTTGAATATTTTAGAAGCCTGTCGCTGGAATAACATAGAACATTTAGTCTATGCCAGCTCAAGTAGCGTTTATGGTTTAAATGGAAAAGTTCCTTATTCCGAATTAGACCCAGTCGCTCACCCTGTTAGTCTTTATGCAGCCACTAAAAAGAGTAACGAATTAATGGCGCATTCTTACAGTCAACTTTTTGCCCTGCCGTGTACTGGCTTGCGATTCTTTACCGTTTATGGCCCTTGGGGCAGACCCGATATGTCACCATTTTTATTTGCCGATGCTATTTTAAATGATCGGCCTATCAACATCTTTAATAATGGCGATATGCTAAGGGACTTTACTTATATAGATGACATAGTAGAAGGTATCGTGCGGTGTATTGATAAAGTCCCTGTGCCAAATGCAGAGTGGGATGCTCAAAATCCAGATCCCAGCTCATCTACCAGCCCTTATCGTATTTACAATATAGGGAACTCATCACCGGTTAAGCTGATGGATTTTATACAGTCCATTGAAGTAGCCTGCGATAAAGTCGCTGTAAAAAACTATTTACCCATGCAACCCGGCGATGTTTATCAAACCAATGCCGATACCAGTGCCTTAGAAAGAGATATGAGTTATAAGCCTCGTACTGTGCTTATTGATGGCATACAAGCAACGATTGCTTGGTTTAAAGATTATTATCAACTTTAGGATGTAGGTCGGGTTAGCGACAGCGTAACCCGACGAAACCGGTGTGTGTCCGGTTACGGCTAGCGCCTAACCCGACCTACACGCTAATTGATTAAACTCTTCGGTAAGTACACTCACTCTACTATCCCATGAGTTTTGTTGCGCATATTCAATAATCTTAAAGGCTTGCCATTCTTTTGCTAGGGCTAACATTAAAGCAGACAATAAAGCCTCAGCATCAGCAAAAGGTACAACCCTACCTAACTCTGGGCTATTAACCACTTCTTTATTACCGCCAACGTCGGTGGTAATAACCGGCAGTCCACAAGCCATTGCCTCTAAAAAAACATTAGCCCAGCCTTCGTTGGCTGTCGCTAACACAAAAACATCCGCAGCCGACAAAGGCAGCTTTAACTGTTCTGAAGGATAAGCGCCCAAAAACCTGACATGAGCTTCAAGCTTTAGCTCTTTAACTTGCTGCAACAAACGGCTTTTGATATTGCCTTCTGGGCTATCACCACCCACAATCAAATAAACAAGCGTAGGATATTTCTTTAGCAATTCCGGCAATAACGCTATGACCCGATGAAAGCCTTTGCGATCAACCAGCGCACCTACAGAAATCAAAACTTTGGCATCCTTGGCGATATTTAACTCTGCTCTTGCAATGGCTTTATCTAAGGGATAAAACTTATCCAAAGCTATACCATTGCCAACCACACGAATTTTGTCAATATCAGCAACTAAAGCAATAACATGTTGCTTGAGCGAATCAGATACCGAAAAAATACGGCTAGCATTACTCAGCGCCACTAACATTTTTTCTCTGCGACTCGCAAATTTAGATAAAGGCACTTCAGTGCCACGCAAGGTAATAGTCACAGGAATCTTTAGCCAGCGAGCTAATAAAGTCGCGGCATAGCCGTCTGGATAAGCAAAATGAGCATCGATGATATTAAATTGTTTTCGTAGCTTTAGCAGCGTTGGCAAACTACCTAAGGCCATAAAAAAACCATCATAAGATTTGAGTAATCCTGGAATAGAAAAGAACCGTGGAAAATAAACCGATATGCCTTGTTGTACTTCATAGCAACTAGGCTGAGGTCTAAAATGAGGACGCCAATAACGCAGTAAGCCTTGAAAGGGAAACCACGGCACTGGCGAAATAACAATAATGGGCATTTCTTGGTTTACACGAAACATTCTTTCCCGAATAAACACACCCGCATTGGGGCGTATTTGACTCGGAAAAAGAGAGCAAAAAACCAATAATGTAGGCTTGTTCATAGGTGTGGGATTATAAGTGCGAGAGTAAGAAACAATATTGAGGATATTCCAAAATTTAGAATGCTGATTACATGACTTAAAATGAGAAATTAAGTCTCTACAATAACTTTTCAATACCTAAGTGTTGGCATATTTGAGCTATTGAATAAGTAGAATCTAGGTCTTCTTCTTTTGATTTGGTAAAGCGTGTATTGTTGGCATCTGCATGACCCGCCATACTAACATTAACATGTTTAGCATGGCCGCCATGATGTCGATGCCAATGCATAATACCAAAACCATGATCACCCGCAAGATCCTTCGGCAAATAATGACTCTTATAGTTCGGATGAAACTGAAAATTCCGCCACCAACCACAACCATGATCAAACTGACTTTTGCTGGCCGATTTTGTAGTACAACCTATCACCTCAAAAAATCGTCGAGAGCGTGTTATTTCCCAGAATCTTAACAGGCTTGCCCTCGTTTTATAGGCAGCGGTTTTTCCATCGTCCAAACTCTCAAACAATTTGGCGCAGTATTGCATATCTTCAAAACTTAATAACAAATCGGAATGCCAAAAAGCTAAGCGATCTGTATATAAGAATACCCATTCAAGAGGGAAGTGCATGTACATGTGGGGGTATTGAAAGCTTTCGTTAAAATCAACATAAACGGAACCTTCCAAAATGGTCGGATGCTTGATATTCGCATCATTTCCAACTACCGGTGTCCAGCCTACAGAAAGCACAAGCTTTTGTTGCATGATTGACCATTTATCATTAACGCACCAACACAGCCAAGGCTTATCAATGCCTTTAAGTGCTAGTTTCCATTGAGCCGCCGCTTCTTCAATCTTAATGATATCTTCACTATCAAAAAGACTCCAATTGCCGACACCTGCGGTTTTTTCTTTAGTTCGATTAAGAGCCATCGCATTCCTTATAGGTTAATTGATAGTAGCTTAGCGGAAATTGTCAATCTAGTTGTCGGGCATGAATGCCTGACCTAAAACTGCCCCATGTTAAGCTCCGATTGCTGGGATTGCTGGGATTGCGCTGTCGAGACTGTGAAAGTATTCTTTTTATTTCTCCTCTTTAGCAAAGAGGGGTTAGGGGAGATTTGATCTATTAAAAATAATAATAAAGTATCAGCTTATGGCACAAAAATCCCCCTCAGTCCCCCTTTTACAAAGGGGGAAGCTAAAGTCATAATACTTTCACAGTCTCTAGCGCTACATCCCAGCCTACGTTCTAATATTTAATGATTATTGTTTAATAGACCTAATCTCCCCTAACCCACATTTTACAAAGTAGGGACAGGTCGCGACCTGTCCCTACATTACGATCGGCCTATAGATTACAATCGACAACTCATAGTTTTGTAGGCCGGAATAAGACTTTACAAGCGTAAGCGAGTAAAGCGTTTCCGGCATGGCGCACTACTGTACAGCTAGATACTTAAATCTATAACCTACCTATCCCATAATATTCAATACCTAACTTCTTCAATAATTTAGGTTGGTATAAATTTCTACCATCAAAAATGACCGCATCTTTTAAAGTACGTTTAATTAAATCAAAGTCAGGACTCCAGAAATTTTTCCATTCGGTGACAACAACTAGCGCATCAGAACCCTGCAATGCTTCTTCTGCACTTTCCACCAATGTTAAGCCCGGCTTATCACCATAGATTCTATAAGCCTCGGCCATAGCTTCAGGGTCATAAGCTCTGACATTGGCCCCAGCATTAATAAGAGCTTCAAGAATCACGCGGCTTGATGCTTCGCGCATATCGTCAGTTTTAGGTTTAAAAGATAAGCCCCACATAGCAAAAGTTTTACCCTTAACATCACCTTGATAATGCGTAAGAATTTTATTAACTAAAACTTGTTTTTGACGAGCATTGACATTTTCTACCGCGTTTAATAGCTCAGCGTGATAACCCACTTGTTGAGCCGTATACTCTAGGGCTTTAACATCTTTAGGAAAACATGAGCCGCCATAACCACAACCGGGATAAATAAAAGAATAGCCTATGCGTGAATCAGAGCCGATGCCATTTCTAACCTGCTCTATATCAGCGCCTAATAATTCAGCTAAATTAGCCAGTTCATTCATAAAGCTAATTTTTGTGGCTAACATGGCATTAGCCGCATATTTAGTCAATTCAGCCGAACGCACATCCATATTAATTACACGCTCATGACTACGATTAAAAGGCGCATAAAGGGCTTTTAATAACTCAGCAGTTCTTGGATTATCGGTGCCAATAATAATACGATCAGGCTTCATAAAATCATCAATTGCCGCACCTTCTTTTAAAAACTCAGGATTTGATACCACATCAAAATCTATCGCTTCACCACGACTTTCCTGAGTTTTTAGAATAACTGCTTTGACTTTATCGGCGGTACCCACAGGGACTGTCGATTTATTGATGATAATACGGTAATCATGCATGTTTTCAGCAATAGTTTTAGCCACTTCTAATACATATTTTAAATCTGCACCCCCATCTTCATCAGGTGGCGTTCCTACGGCTATAAATTGAAAAACCCCATGATTAACGGCCTCTTGGCTATCAGTAGTAAATCTCAAGCGACCCGCATGTTGATTTTCTTTGACTAAGGTTTCTAGTCCAGGCTCATAAATTGGAATAATGCCTTTATTTAAGTTATCAATTTTTTGCTGGTTAACATCAATACACAAGACATCATTACCGACTTCTGCAAGGCAAACACCTGTTACCAAGCCTACATATCCTGTACCAAATACCGTTACTTTCATGTTTTTTCCTAAGATTTTTCTATCAAACGAGTATAAATATTTTTATAACAACTCACACTACGAGGCCAGTTTCTCTGTTCTTCTACAAACAAGCGCCCCGCTTTACGCATAGTATCCCAACTCTCGGGAGCCTCTAATAAATTGTGTACCGTATTAGCTAAAGCGTTTTTATCACCTGCTTTAAACAAACAACCCGTAACACCCTCTTGTATTAATTCTTTATGGCCACCCACATCAGAAGCAACCACCAACCTACCCTGCGCCATGGCTTCCAAAGGTTTTAACGGAGTCACTAACTCAGTTAGTCGCATGGATAAGCGTGGATAGATGAATATATCAACTTGCTTATAATAATCTTGCACACGCTCATGACGGATGCGACCGGTAAAAATAACTTGTTGTTCTAAGCCTAACTCTTGAACTTTCTGTTTAAGCAGTATTTCTTGCGGTCCACCGCCTACTAATAACAATCGGATATCAGGCTGTTTTTGCAAAATGCTTGGCAATGCTTCAAGTAACAATACCAGTCCTTCATAGGCATAAAAAGAGCCAATAAAACCTAGAACTATTTTATCTTGCAAACCCAACTCAGTTCTTAAAGCTGGGTCAGCACTATCGCCAAAAGTAAATTGATCTATATCGACTGCATTGGCGATCACAGTTACTTTTTCTGGCGCTATACCACGAGATATGATGTCTGCACGCAAACCTTCACAGATAGTAGTAATGGCATTCGCCTGCTTGAAAACGTAAGTCTCTAGCATTTTAGTTAAATAATACCTGAGACCACCCTCTCTAGTCGTACCATGATCAACTGCCGCATCTTCCCAAAAAGCTCTACATTCATAAACTAAAGGAATGTTATATTTTTTAGCCACTTTAAGCGCAGCCCATCCATTTAAAGCCGAAGAATGACCGTGCAGTATATCGGGCTTATGTTGCAAAACTATGTCATTTATTCTTTTTTCCAAGCTTTGCACTATGGCCCATTGATTTATAACTGGCAGTTTGGCTAGCCAGGCTTTAATCGGTGCTGATCGATAAAAAATAAGTCCGTCTATTTCTTCAATCTCAGCTTTAGCAATCAAGTGCTTAGCAGAGGTGACCTGTAGAGTTTCCCAGCCCAACTTTCGCTGTTGCTCTAATATCGCCTTAGTTCTGAAGGTATAGCCACTATGCAGAGGAATAGAATGATCAAGTATATGTAGAATTTTCATAAATGTTAAATACAGTAATTAGTAACTAATGTTATGCAGCCAATTAGTGATTCGCATACGAGACTGTGAAAGTATTCTTTTTATTCCCCTCTTTAGCAAAGAGGGGTTAGGGGAGATTTGATCTATAAAAAAAATTATTCTTAAATATCAATAATCTATGACTTAATAAAATCCCCCTCGATCCCCCTTTTACAAAGGGGGAAGCTAAAACCATAATACTTTCACAGTCTCATGCGCCCTGCCCTGATAAAAGCATAGCTATCTACATAAGTAAGCTCGCATTATCGGTACATTTCAAACCGTAGGGACAGGTCGCGACCTGTCCCTACATTACGATCGGCCTATAGATTACGATTGACATCTACTTAATGGCATCTTTCCCTTGCAGAGCGTGGTAACAATTAGTGATTCGCATACGAGACTGTGAAAGTATTCTTTTTATTCCCCTCTTTAGCAAAGAGGGGTTAGGGGAGATTTGATCTATAAAAAAAATTATT
>CAIZMK010000208.1 GCA_903934035.1 uncultured Methylococcaceae bacterium | reverse complement strand
TAAAGGCGATAGCTGTATTACTCCGAATGGCTCGCATTGCAACGGTGCAATACGCTGATGCTATTGCACCCTACATTTACTAAATAAACATCTATTTTTAGACAAAGATATCAAGCCATTAGTCTTGATTAAGTTAAGGGAGTTGAGTGTTAAAAGGAAGTGGTTAGCCACGCAATCGTGGCTAACAAACCACTCCCAAAATGATACAAACAACTTAACTTGAAAGTTTTCTGACCATTGTCTGGCGCCATGAAAACGTACTTTAAACTAAGCCTCACTTGGAAGCTTCCTCGTAAGTTTTTATTCAAATCTTTTTGATCTTGCGTGTATAAGTTGGTTTGCTGTCGCGAAACCGCACTTCTGCTTATGGGCTTAAATTTTAGTGGCTTGTGTCATCATTAAAAACAGTATCCAAATTGGGTGCTGAAATGGCGCTAATCAGCCAGTGTTTGAGCTGATCTTCTTTTGCATGCCTTAGTTTATTGACAACAGTATCAGATAACTCACCAAAGCGATGTTTAAGCATTAAGCCAAGCATTTCTGCTTCTCCTTCCAGCAAGCCTTCTTGACGTCCTTCTTGTAGACCCTTAGCAATTCCAATTCTTTCTATGCTTGTTACGTATTGCATTTTTTCATTCTCCTCAAAGATTTCGATTTCTTGCCATAGTTGTTGATCAAGTTCTTCAGGTAAACGCATCATCCAGTCAATGACGCTAAACAAGTCGATAATCCGTTGTTTATCCCACTGTCGTTGATAGAGTAACCGTACTAATAATTGTTTGGCTTTATAGCGTGCAACAACGTTTTTACGTGTTTGCTGCGTCATGATATGAGTGGCTGTAACCACAGCAAAAGAGTTATCCATTGTCAGTAGTTCATTAACCATATCATAATAATCGGTTAGTTTAGCAATGGGGAAATGAATAGAAGTTTCACTACCCAATACACTGTAACTAAAATTATCGGGGCGCCAATTAACTTGATCATCAGCTAGAACGGCGAAACTAGCTACCGGTTTATCGTAGCGATCATAAATACGGTAATTATAAACGAACATTCGTTTGGCAAATTCAGCTTGCCGAGTTCCTTGGACTTCGATGTGAATATAAATCCATTTTTCATCGCCATTAAGCAGCGACACTCGAACTAGTTTATCAACAAAGCGCTTTCCTAGTTCAGCATCCTGAACGACCGCTCTTAGTTCTTGATCCAGAAAAACATGCTCCTTTGACCAATCAATCTGAGCATAAGCCTCTGGAAAATAGAAGGCTATAAACTCCGGAAAATAATGTTCGACAGCTTCTTTCCAAGGACTGTCGTAATGATCTATAAAGGTTTCTATGATCACAATGTGCTCATCTTGTTCAGCCATACAACCCTCATTAATTTTTTGAGTGATTATACTCAAAGATGGCTATCCTGAGTAAGCTATTGTTTAAAGCAATGATCTCAGGGAGCGAAATAAAATTTAATAGCCCTAATGTAAGCGTTCTTTACAATTAGTCATCAAATAAGAATTAACAAAAACAGACCACGTATTGCGAAGGTGGCAAGCTTGTTAAAGCTGTCAAATAAATTGAATCAATGTACCAACATAATTCGAAGTGCTCAATCTTAAGTTGGCGCTTATGGGTTATAAACCCCGACTGGCACAGGATCTGCGTGAATGCCGGAAACGCTTCCCTAGCTTACGCTCGAAAAGTATTATTCCGACCTCAACTACAATTTCTGTTGTCCAACTGCTGCAGAGATGATTACTTGAGTAGATACCTCTATCCTAGAAGTATGACGATACCCGCTAATTTATGTATAATGGCAAGCATTTTTGTTAGCAAGATATATTCATTACATAATCGATAACTAGAGATGAGGTAAAACATGGTTTCACTAGAAACGCCAGTCTGTGACTTTGGCTTAAAAGCAATAGACTTTAACTTGCCGGGCATTGATGATAGAACTTGGTCTCTTCAGGAATGCATGGGTGAAAAAGGCTTGTTAATTATGTTTATCTGTAATCATTGTCCTTATGTTAAAGCAGTGCAAGATAGAATCGTTAGAGATGCCCTAGAACTTAAGCAATTCGGCATCGAGTCCGTAGCCATTATGTCTAATGATCCAACCAATTACCCTGAAGATTCATTCGAGAATATGAAACTATTCGCCCAACGTTTGAATTTTAGCTTCCCCTATTTATTTGACGAAAGCCAAGAAATAGCCAAACAATATAATGCTGTCTGTACCCCTGATTTCTTTGGCTATAACGCCAACTTTGAATTGCAATACCGAGGTCGACTCGATGCAAGTCGTAAAGAGACAGCACCCACCGATACCCGTCGTGATTTATTTGAAGCAATGAAATTGATAGCTCAAACAGGCGTCGGCCCTCAAGACCAAATACCTAGCATGGGTTGCTCCATCAAATGGAAATAAGCAACACCTTACTTTAAGCTGATTACTTTACAACACTAACAAACCGAGAGCATAAAATATGTCGATACAAAGAATGGTTGATCTGGATTTATCAGGAAAACGTGTATTAATTCGCCAAGATCTAAACGTACCCGTCAAAAATGGTGTCGTTACTAGCGATCTTCGTATACAAGCCAGTGTCCCAACTATTGAGTTTGCCTTAGCTGCTGGCGCTGCAGTTATGCTGTTATCACACTTAGGTCGTCCTGTTGAGGGTCAATTTGACGAAGAGTCTTCATTAAAGCCAGTCGCTGATCAATTAGCCAAATTATTAGGAAAGTCAGTACGATTAGAAAAAGATTGGCTTGATGGCATTACTATCGCACCAGGCGAAGTTGTATTATGCGAAAACGTTCGCTTCAATGTTGGTGAAGAAAAAAACAGCGATGAACTAGGCCAAAAAATGGCTGCTTTATGCGACATCTTTGTTATGGATGCTTTTGGTACAGCTCATAGAGCCCAAGCATCAACTCACAGCGTAGCTAAATTTGCACCCATTGCTTGCGCTGGACCTTTATTAGCTAGCGAACTTGATGCTTTAGGCAAAGCACTAGAAACTCCGACTAAACCTTTAGTAGCAATCGTGGGCGGCTCTAAAGTTTCTACTAAATTAACGGTATTAGAGTCTCTTTCAGAAAAAGTAGACCAACTGATCGTTGGTGGTGGAATCGCAAATACCTTCATTGCTGCAGCGGGCTTTTCGGTTGGAAAATCATTATATGAAGCCGATTTAATACCCGAAGCGCTACGATTAATTGCTGCTGCAAAAAAAGCAGGCTCAGACATTCCAATTCCTGTCGATGTGGTTTGTGCTAAAGAATTTTCTGATACCGCAGTCGCTACTATTAAGAACGTTGCAGATGTAGAAGCTGATGATTTAATTTTAGATATTGGCCCTGATACTGCCAAGCAATATGCTGAATTAATTAAGTCTGCTGGCACCATCGTTTGGAATGGCCCTGTAGGTGTATTTGAAATAGAGCAATTTAGTCATGGCACTCAATCAATGGCGACAGCAATTGCAGAAAGCAGTGCTTTTTCTATTGCTGGCGGTGGCGATACTCTTGCGGCTATCGACAAATACAATATTAACGACCAAGTTTCTTATACATCAACTGGCGGCGGCGCTTTTCTTGAATTTCTTGAAGGTAAAGAACTTCCTGCAGTGGCTATATTAAAAACCCGCAGCTAGAAATATCACAAACGAGGCAATAGCGGTTGAATGTTTAGATTTTATCTGACTTCAATCGCTATCAAAATTAAAAGCATTAATTTTACATCTTGACCTCGTTGTCAGTACCTTGTACCTTACATTCCCTATCTGTCGTGTATCAAACAGATAATTTTTCACTTACCTAGGTTTAAAAATGGCAAGAATTACCATCGAAGATTGTTTAGAGCATGTAGAAAACCGTTTCAAATTGGTTCTATTAGCTAGCACTAGAGCACGTCAACTAAGTCACGGAGCTACCGAATTTTTACCTCGCGGCAAAGATAAAGATACCGTACTTGTCTTACGCGAAATAGCTGCTGGCCATGTTACGACAGATAATATTAATCTTCTCCATCGCGTAGGCGACAGCCACGACCACAATCCAATGTTTTAATTATCGCTAACTATGTCGAAAATAGACGAAGCTGACACCCATAATCAACTTCAAGATGAACTGGTTTCACGTTTATGTAGCGCTTTATCTGTCTATTTAGACCCTGCTCAAGTTAACGAATGCTTACGCGCCTATGAATTTGGTGCAGAAGCCCATCTAGGACAATTTCGTAAAAGTGGCGAAGCTTATATTTGCCACCCAGTTTCCGTCGCCATAACACTCGCCGAAATGCATATGGACGCAAGTGGCATTATGGCGGCAATTTTGCATGATGTTATTGAAGACACTCCAGTCACTAAAAAGGAATTGGCGCAACTATTTAACATAGAAGTTGCTGAACTTGTTGACGGTGTTACCAAGCTTACTAAAATCGATGGAAGATCCCAGAGTCGTGCAGAAACCCAAGCTGAAAATGTACGTAAAATGTTTTTGGCTATGGGCAAAGATTTACGTGTCATTTTAGTCAAACTATCAGATCGATTGCATAACATGCAAACCCTAGGCAGCATGCCTTCAGAAAAAAAACGCCGTATTGCTCGAGAAACATTAGATATTTATGCCCCTATTGCCAATCGACTAGGCATGAATAAAATCAGGCATAAACTCGAAGAGCTAAGTTTTGAAGCGATGTATCCTATGCGCCATAGGGTATTAACTACTGCTATTAAAAAAGCCCGTGGCAACCGCAGTAAAATCATCAATACCATTGAAAGTTCCATCACTAAGCGCTTAGAACAAGCGTCTCTACCCTGCGAAGTTTCAGGACGAGAAAAGAATATTTATAGTATTTATCAAAAAATGCTGATTAAAAAGCTATCCTTAGCCTCAGTTTTTGATGTTTATGCTTTTCGAGTTTTTTGCGACTCTGTAGATTCTTGTTATCGTGTCCTTGGTATTATTCATAATTTATTTAAACCAATACCCGGTCGTTTTAAAGATTATATTGCCTTACCTAAGGCTAACGGTTACCAATCACTACATAGTATTGTTATCGGCCCTTATGGGGTACCTATCGAAATACAAATTCGTACTCACGAAATGCACCGCATGGCAGAATCTGGTATAGCAGCCCATTGGCTTTATAAATCAGAAGATGATAAATCTGAAAAATTTCAAATGCGTGCCAATGAATGGCTGCGAGATTTATTAGAAATACAAAAGTCAGCTGGAGATTCTCTTGAGTTTATAGATAATTTAAAAGTTGATCTATTTCCACAGGAAGTTTTTGTATTCACCCCTAAGGGTAAAATAATTAAAATCTCAAGAGGCGCAACGATCATCGATTTTGCTTACGCTGTTCATACTGATATTGGCAATGCCTGTATTTCTGCTCGTATAGATAAGCAATTGGCGCCCTTACAAACAAAATTAGAAAACGGCATGACCGTTGAAATTCTTACCGCTCCTTGGGCAAGACCTAATCCACAATGGCTTAATTATGTAACCACTGTAAAAGCTCGTACCAGTATCAGAAATCATCTTAAGCATTTTAAACAACAAGAAGCTATTAGCTTAGGAAGACGATTACTGGAAAAGGAATTAAAAACTTTAAATCTTCATTTAGAAAATATAGATGGTAGTCGCATTAGCGCCTTACTAAAAATATTGGACTTCTCATGCCTCAATGATTTACTAGAAGATATTGGTTTAGGTAATAAAATGCCTTTTTTAATTGCTAAACAACTTACCCAAAGTGATATTAATGCCCAAATCAAATTAAATGATCATGATAATGTCCAGCAAACACCTTTAATTATTAAAGGTACAGAGGGTATGGTCATTACTTTAGCTAAATGCTGTAGACCTATTCCTGGTGATCATATTATCGGTTATTTTAATCCTGGCAAAGGTATCGTTGTTCATCATCACGAATGTCGAAATCGCGCAGTCATTAGAAAAAAACACACTAATTGGTTGGATGTTGAATGGAGTCATGAAATAGCCGATGACTTCCCTACTGAACTAAGAATAGAAATACTTAATCAACGTGGTGCTCTTGCTACCCTAGCATCAACTATATCTGACCAAGCCTCAAACATTGAAAATGTTACGGTAGTAGATCAAGATGATAGTGTTTGCGTTGATTTAATTACCCTTACCGTTAGAGATCGCGTGCATTTAGCGAAAATTATGCGACGATTAAAAGAATTATCTATAGTCTTAAAAATTACTCGCGTCAAAGGCTAAGCGCACGCAATAATTCTTACATCAAAGGCAGCAATTCATTCAAAATAAGACCATTAGTTGCTAATATTTGTTTAGGAAAAATACCAGCATTTCCTTGAAAATCAGTTAAGGTAGCTCCGGCTTCTTTGGCAATTAAAGCACCTGCAGCCACATCATATAAGTTAAGTTCCTGTTCCCAAAAAGCATCAACTTGACCATCTGCTACTAAACATAAATCCACAGCCGCTGAACCAAATCGACGTTGTCCTGTGGTACTTTGAGCGATTTTAGCAAAACGCGGCAAATTATTGTCTTCTAAATAAGACCGCAAACAAGCAAATCCAGTCGCAACCATAGACTCGGCCAAATTATCTATAGAAGAAACTCTAATGGGTAGTCCATTTTTAGTAGCGCCTTTGCCCTGCTCTGCACAGTAATAATCATTTAAAGCGGGCGCGTAAACAGCCCCAATAAGCAATTCTTGATTGATTTCTAATGCGACACTAATTCCCCAAAAATATTGCCCCCGTGAAAATGAATGCGTGCCATCAATAGGGTCAACTATCCAACGATTAGTCTGATTGGCACTTTGACCGCTTTCTTCGCCCCAAAAACCATACTCTGGATAATTATGAGTCAAAGTCTGTTTTAAAAACGCCTCAACAGCAACATCTGCTGCGGTAACAAAATCTCTAGGACTTTTTTTATTGACTTCGACATTCTTCAAATCATTAAAATACGTTAAAGCAATAGTTCCTGCTTCACGAACGATGTCCTCAAGCACAGCAAGCGAAATTGACATTGATAAAAACCTTGTATGAAAAAAACCCTAATTATACGACAAGGCTTAAATTGACGTTAAAAAGTGGATAACTTTTAAAAAACTCTTTCAGTATTTTGAATCAAGTTGTTTGAAATAAGTTGTTGTCTTAATTCAAGCTTCACTCTACTCCATTGGCAATCTAACAGCCATAACGTCACACAAAGCAGTGTGCAATACTGCATTTGCACTAGATCCCAACAACAGCGCTAAACCATGGCGGCCATGAGATCCTAATATAATTAAATCAACCTGATGTTGATTAGCAAAAGCAATAATTTCCTGTTTAGGAATTCCCCAAACTAAGTGCTGATGCTCAATAGCTACTCCTAAAACCTTACCCACCTCTCTTAATTTAGCTTTTTCTTCTTCCAGTAAGTCATAAGCTGAATCTTGATTCAAATCTATTACGGTACCGTAGTTAGTATCGGGCATAGGTATATTATCCAAGACATGAATAATACTTAACTTCGATTTATGTTTATAAGCTAATGACAATGCTTTTTCTGCTACATAATTACCGCCTTCTGAAAAATCTACCGCTAGGAGAATATGCTTGTAATCGCTCATTGAGCTTACCTCTTATTGAGATTGAAATTTTTAAAGTACTAGGATACCTGATACTTAAAACTAAATTAATGCCAATATACTTGGCTACTTGAACATGCCAACAACTTAATGGCGTCCGCTATAATTCATTTAATATTCAGAAAAGTTATGCTAAAGTTCTTAGGGTCATGTAAACCACTAAATTATCTTATTATTTTAGTGGTTTATGACCTAATAACTATAACAATAATTATAATGAGGTATATACAAATGAAATTATTAAAAAGTACTATCGTAGCAACCACATTAGCTCTTTCTTTAGGGTCTTTTTCAGCATCTGCTGATATTTGTTTAGGTATGGCTTGCATGTATAACAGAATGACTGCAGCAGAAGGTATCGACGCTACTATCGTACAAGTTAATGAAGCAATGAAAGCGGTTACCAACAAATCCGGTGATGAAGTTATCATTGATAATATCAAAGAAGCATTAGCTATGAGTAAAGAAATTAATGCTAATGACAAACTTGACCGCAATCGTAATCGCGCCAATGATTCTTTGAAAAAAGCCCGTAGTGCTGTTAAGGAAGGCGATTTAGCTAAAGCCACAGAATTACTAAAAGAAGCTGAAAGTCGTTTTGCAGGTCTTAAATCCATGATTGATTTAACTCAAGAAGATAGAATATCTCAACAAACCAACTTAATTAATCGTATTATTGATAAACCTGATCCTAACGCTGGCGCTCGTAAATAATAGCTTTACTCACTTCAACTAGACATCAGTAGCAGAATAAAACCAACTTATGATTTATTCTGCTACAGATTGTCAATTTATTAAGTAACAATTAACGCCATTTTAATTTCGCGTATTTTACTTTTATAAACACTTAAGTTATTTTTCTTATTACTCTTATGTAAGCTAACAAGCAAATGAGACTGTGAAAGTATTAGGAAAATAAAGCAAAAACCACTTTTCTAATTATTAAGTCAATGTTTTTATATAGTTTGGAAGTGGCTTTATCTTCGTATTCGATGCAAAAGCCTCTTCCACAAAATACGTTCATAGTCTCAATCCTACGCCCCCACTAATTTCATATCAACGAGTACAAATAAACTAAATATGAGATAATGCTCAGCTTTTACATTCGAAAGCCATTTATTCTAGCGAGCTATGGACCTAAACGATCAAAAACTACGTGAATTAGCTTTAGCTGTTATTCGTGTAGAAGCTCAAGCTGTTTCTGGGCTTACGGAACAAATTAACGATGATTTTGTCGCTGCCTGTAAATTATTGTTTGCTTGCCAAGGAAGAGTTGTTGTTATTGGCATGGGTAAATCAGGACATATTGCTGGAAAAATAGCTGCTACCTTGGCAAGCACTGGAACTCCTGCTTTTTTTGTACACCCAGGTGAGGCTAGTCATGGTGATCTAGGCATGATTACTAGGCACGATGTGGTTTTAGCTTTGTCTAATTCCGGTGAAACTGAAGAAATAATTAGAATCTTACCCTTGATTAAACGTTTGGGTGTTCCACTCATTGCTATGACAGGGAATGCCGATTCAACCTTAAGTAATATTTCAACCGTTCATATAAATGTTGCTGTTGAACAAGAAGCATGCCCTTTAGGGCTTGCCCCTACTTCAAGTACCACTGCCGCATTAGTCATGGGCGACGCTTTAGCGGTATCACTACTAGATGCCCGAGGTTTTACCCGGGATGACTTCGCTTTATCTCATCCAGGGGGCAGCTTAGGCAAGCGGCTTTTATTAAGAGTCAGTGATATCATGCATATCAATGAAGATATGCCCGCAGTACCAACCACTGCATTGATTGGTACTGCCTTGTTAGAAATGACCGAAAAGAAATTAGGTATGACGGCAATAGTCGATGAAAATAATCAAGTCATAGGTATCTTTACCGATGGCGATTTAAGAAGAACTTTAGCTAAGAACATCAATATTCAAAATACGGCTATCAGCGAAGTAATGACCCCTCAATGCACACTAATTACTGCCAATATTCTTGCTGCAGAAGCTATGCAAATCATGGAGCAGAAAAAAATTAATGCTTTAATTGTTGTTGATGAAAAAAACATAGCCGTAGGTGCTTTAAATATGCATGATTTAATACGTGCAGGAATCGTATGATGCAAACCAATCAAAATATGCAGTTAATTGTTGATAAAGCAAAAAAACTCAAGCTATTAATATTGGATGTCGATGGCGTCTTAACAGATGGCAAGTTATTCTTTGACAACGAAGGTAATGAATACAAATCATTCCATGCGCGAGATGGACATGGCATCAAATTATTACGCCAAACCGGCGTTGAAGTGGCGATTATCTCAGGACGCAAATCAAATTCAGTTGCACTAAGAATGAAAAGCTTAGGTATTGAGCATGTTTATCAAGGTCATGAAGATAAGCGCGCTGCTTTTAACGAACTATTAACAAAAGTTTGCGTCACCTCTGAACAGGTAGCCCATGTTGGTGATGATTTACTTGATTTACCTATCATGACTCGAGTGGGTCTTGCTATTGCCGTTAATGATGCTAATTTTGCAGTTAAAAAGCACGCTGATTGGTGTACAACATTACCAGGTGGTCAAGGTGCCGTGCGAGAAGTTTGTGATTTTATTATGCAAGCACAGGGACATTTTGACGACGTATTAAATACCTTTTTAAAATGACATTAAGAGAAAATAAATTTTATATTTATATCACTGCAGTTGCTTTATTAAGTTGGTTTATGCTTAGAATGACTGGCATGATCGAACCTTACAATAACCAAGCGCCTGCACATAGCCCAGATTATTACAGTAAAGGCTATATGAAATGGGAAATGAATGAGTTAGGCATACTCAAGAAAAAAGTGATCGCTGATGAAATGATTCATTACAGTGATGATGGTACGACTCACATGGTAAATCCTGTCATGACATTTTTTAATGCCAATACCAAAACACCTCCTTGGATTGTTAAATCTGAAACAGGGTTATTATCGAGTGATGGAAAAGATTTAGCTCTAAATGGCAAAGTAAATATAGATAGAGCAAAAGCATTAGGAATTAGCCCTCTTACAATTAATACCAGTGAATTAAAAGTAAAACCAGAAACCAATTACGCAGAAACAGTTGAATGGGCAGAGTTAATAAGTGAACTCAATATAACCACAGGCATAGGCATGAAGATGACTTTTGCCGATCCTGTTCATTTAGAATTACTTGCCCATGTAAAAGGAAGCTATGACAAAAAATAAACCATCAATCCTCTTTCATTACAGTGCATTAATCATATTGCTACTAAGTTGCAATGCGTTTGCTTTAGAAACGGATGCCGAACAACCTATAACAATTGATTCAAATACTGCAACGTATGATGACCTTAGCGCTACCAGCACTTACACAGGCAATGTTATATCAATTCAAGGCAGTATCGTCGTCCATTCTGACAAACTAGTCGTTTATTTCGTCAATGGTGATGCAGAAAAGCTTGTTTTTACTGGCAATAAAGCAAAGTTTAAACAAACCCCTAGTGTTGGCGCTAAAGATATAACGGGCGAGTCATTTATAGGCCACTACTTTCCTAAAGCCAATCAATTAGTTTTAATTGATACTGCAACTGTTTGGAAAGATGATGGTATTTATTCCAGTCATTTGATTGAATATAACACTAAAACATCATTAGTTAATGCAGGTGAAAAAACAAGTGATACCAAGCGAGTACATGTTATTTTAAAACCAAAAGAACAACCCGTTAAATAAACCTTCGATTAATGAAAGCACTTGTATTAATTATTTGCCTTTAGCTTATAAGAATTAATAAATGACGATTTTAACAGCGCATCAACTCATTAAAACCTACAATAAACGAAATGTGGTCAATGGCGTATCATTGCAAGTTAGCACCGGTGAAGTTGTTGGTTTATTAGGTCCTAATGGTGCAGGAAAAACCACTAGCTTTTATATGATGGTAGGTTTAATTAAAGCTGATCATGGACACATATCTCTTGATGACAAAGATATCACTCACTATCCTATGCATTTAAGAGCGGTAAACGGCATTGGTTATTTGCCTCAAGAACCCTCTATATTTCGTAAACTCAGTGTAAAAGACAACTTACGAGCAGTCTTACAAATTCGTTCTGAATTATCACTAGAACAACAAGAACAAGTCATTGAAGATTTATTGCAAGAATTTCATATTGGCCATCTACGCAATCAAATGGGGCTAAGTTTGTCAGGCGGAGAACGAAGACGTCTAGAAATAGCTAGAGCCTTAGCAACTAATCCAAAATTTATTTTGCTCGATGAACCTTTCGCCGGCGTTGACCCTATTTCAGTAGAAGATATTAAAATAATCATAGAGCATTTGAAAAGTCGAGGTATAGGTATACTGATTACCGAACACAATGTGAGAGAAACATTAAGTATTTGTGATCGCGCCTATATACTTAGCGATGGAAAAGTCATCGCTGAAGGGGGGGCGACTGATATTGTTGCAAATGAAGAAGTACGTAAAGTATATTTAGGTAACAATTTTAGCCTTTAAATGTAAGGTAATACTTTAAAATTACCCTAACATAAAAACTAAAATCCCATGAAGCATTACTCCTAACTATTTGTGACTGAATGAAACAATCATTAAATCTTCGGCTAGGCCAACAATTAACAATGACGCCTCAATTACAGCAGGCTATTAAATTGTTACAAATGTCGACTTTAGATTTGCAGCAAGAAATACAGCAAGTCCTTGATTCTAATATTATGTTAGAGATCAGTGAAGATGAAAATAGTAACCGTGATTCTTTAAACACATCTGAAAATAACACTGAATATTCCGAATCGTTTACTAGTGAAGGCTCACAAACCAATATACCCAATGAATTACCTATAGATTCCTCATGGGAAGATACTTATGAAACCGTTTCAGTTTCAGGCAGCAACAATCCTGAACCAGTTGAATTTGAATCACAGCGAAGTAACGAAGCAACACTTCTAGCTCATCTTTTATGGCAAGTTGAATTAACTATTTTTTCAGAGCGCGATCATGCTATCGCCATAGCAATCATTGATTCTGTTAATGACGAAGGTTATCTTGGCAATACACCAGATGACATTTATCAAGGCTTACAAAGCCAACTTGAAGATTTAGACTTTGATGAAGTTATTGCAGTACTCCATAGAGTGCAGCAGTTTGATCCTCCAGGCATAGCCGCTATTGATTTAAGTGACTGCTTAAAAATACAGCTATTACAATTACCTGAAACGACTCCCTACCGAGATCAAGCATTGCTTTTGGTTACTCGCCACATAAATTTATTAGCAAGTCACGACCAGGCCAAACTTTTGCGCAAATTGGCTGTAACAGAAAGACAATTGGATGATATAGTTTCCCTTATAAGAACCTTAGATCCAAAACCAGGTGAAAAAATTCAAGACTCAAGCTCTGAGTATGTCATTCCTGATGTTTATGTCACCAAATACAATGATGTCTGGCAAGTTAATTTAAATCAAGATATAGCCCCAAAACTTCGCATTAATAGCTACTATTCATCTTTGATTAAAAGAGCAGATAACAGCAAAGATAATGCTTGTATGAAAGGCCATTTACAAGAAGCTAAGTGGTTTATTAAAAATCTTCATAACCGTAACGATACACTTTTACGCGTCGCTCGTTGTATTATTGAAAAACAAACAGGGTTTTTAGAGCATGGTTCAATTGCCATGAAACCTATGGTTTTAAGAGATGTAGCAGAGATACTTGAGTTACATGAATCAACAATATCCAGAGTAACAACGCAAAAGTTTATGCATACTCCAAACGGAATTGTTGAGTTTAAATATTTTTTTTCTAGTCATGTTTCAAGGGAAGGCGGTGGTGAGTGTTCTTCTACTGCCATCAGAGCTTTTATTAAAGAGTTAATCGACAATGAAAATCAAGCCAAGCCATTAAGTGACAATAAAATTGCTGATTTTTTACAAGAGAAAGGCATTAATGTCGCAAGAAGAACTATTGCTAAATACCGTGAAGCTATGTTTATATCATCATCAAGTCAGCGCAAACGTCTTTTTTAGCGCCTATTGAAATTCCAACCAACCATTAAATAAAATAAAGGAGTATTCCATGCAACTTATAATAACAGGTCATCATCTTGAAGTTACTGAAGCATTAAAAGCACATATTCATTCTAAATTTGAAAAATTGGCACGTCATTCAGACAATGTTGCTGATGTACACGTAATTTTAAGCGTTGAGAAATTAATTCAAAAAGCAGAAGCGACGTTGCAAGTCAGTGGCGCGAATTTTTTTGCAGAAGATCATCAAGAAGACATGTATGCTGCTATTGATGAGTTAGTTGATAAACTCGATCGTCAAATCACCAAGCACAAAGAAAAAACCGGCAGCCATAGATAATAAGGTAAAGGGCGAAAGACGAATGCAAATAGCATTTTTATCTTTCGCCTAATTAATTATGAAACTACTTATTGTCAGCGCCCTTTCAGGCTCAGGTAAAAGTATCGCTTTAGATACTTTAGAGGATTGTGGCTATTATTGTATAGATAATTTACCTGTTACCTTACTTGAAGATTTCATTAATCATGTGATGTTGGCAGATCAGCAAACTTATGCCAAGACAGCTGTTGGTATAGATGCTAGAAACCAAAGTGAAAGCCTAGCTAGTTTCTCAGAAATCTTAAAATTAATTCGTGCAAAAGGCATTGATTGTGAAATTATTTTTATGCAGGCCGAAGAAGCGACCTTATTAAAGCGTTATAGTGAAACACGTCGCAGACATCCTTTAACGGATATCAATACCCCGTTAAAAGAAGCATTAAAAATAGAAAAAGAAATGCTAATACCCTTAGCAAAGCATGCCAATGTCGTCATTGATACCAGTCGAACTCACTACCATCAGTTACGTGAACTGATAAGAGACCAAATTGGTGAGCGTGATTACCGTCATATTTCCTTACAATTCCAATCTTTTGGCTTTAAACACGGCGTACCTTTAGATGCGGACTTTGTTTTCGATGCACGCAGTTTACCCAATCCTTATTGGGTTCCAGAATTACGCGCATTAACAGGTAAAGATCAAGCTGTAGCCGATTTTCTAACTGAACAACCTCTAGTAGATGAATTTTTTCAGGATATCAGTAATTTTCTTGAGCGCTGGATTCCTCGATTTGAAGCAGAAGGTCGTAGTTACCTGACTATCGCAATAGGCTGTACAGGTGGACAACATCGCTCAGTGTATTTAGTAGAATCACTCATAAAACGTTTTAATAGTCCCACCGTCAATGTCATCGTTCGTCATAGAGAAATTCAATAAGATCATTATGCCTCTTATTTAAAGGGTAAATAAGTCTTTGCAACTTCTTTATAGCGCTGAATCTGTTTTTGTTCTACCTCTAAAAAGCTTTCTAAGGCTAATGCAAATCGCTCATCTCTTAGCCAATGAGCAGAATACGTTGTAACTGGCTCGAAACCTCTAGCAATTTTATGTTCACCTTGAGCACCCGAATCAAAACGTTGCAAACCTTGTTCTATACAATAATCAAGTCCTTGGTAATAACAGGCTTCAAAGTGCAGACTATGATATTCATCATAACAACCCCAATAACGTCCATATAAAGTATCATCACCTATAAAACTTAATGCCGCAGCGATAGGCAACTCATCTTTAAATGCTAATATTAAAAGTAATTGTTCACCCATCGTGTCAGCAATTTGTTGAAAAAAAGCTAGATTCAAATAAGGTTCAGAATTTCTTTTTAAATACGTCAAAGAATAAAAGCGAAAAAAATCCTGCCACTGCTGTTCACTGACGTCCGCCCCCATAATACGCATTAGCTTTATGCCTTGCTCAGAGACACGGCGACGCTCTCGTTTTAGCATTTTTCGTTTACTGGCATTCATAGTATTCAAAAAATCATTAAAGTCCCTGTAGCCTCGATTAAACCATTGATACTGAATACCTTCGCGCACACTTAATCCCAATGATCGCAATTGCTTTAACTGTTGCAACTCAGGAAATAAGCAGTGCCATGATGAAATGCCCTGCTGCTCTGCCTGTTGTTTAATAAAATTGATAAACAAGATCATTACATCTACTGTATCAACACCCGCCTGTGCAAGTATTCTGGACCCTTGGCAAGGTGTGAAGGGAATAGCACTGAGCCACTTAGGATAATAATTTAAGCCCTGTTGGTGATAGGACTGCGCCCAAGGCTGATCAAAGACGTATTCTCCCCAAGAATGATATTTGAGATACATGGGCATAAAGCCGAGCATTTGCTCTTCATTTATGAGGACTAGATGTCCAGCTAACCAACCACTAGACTCGCAAACTGAACCACTTTGCTCTAACGCCAATAAAAACTCATGGCGTAAAAATGGATAAGCATTACCTGCAATCGAATTCCAAGCATCAGCATTAACTTGAGTCATGCTATGGATTTGTTTTACTTCCATCACCAAAACCAGTAAAGTTAAAAACTACAGAATATCATCAATTATTACTACAGATGAGCAATAAACCTTTTTCTCAAGCCTGCGAAAATAACAAAGAACCTATATTAGAAATTATTCGCCAGGTTTTTGCAAACACGACCCATGTTTTAGAAATTGGCAGCGGCACCGGTCAACATGCTTGTTATTTCTCACAACATCTAACGCATCTAACTTGGCAGCCTAGTGATAAATCCGAAAACATTGCCGGCATTAATTTGTGGCGAGAATCATGTTCTCAGGCCAATCTAAAGCCTGCAATAGCATTAAATATCACCGACAAGAGTTGGCCATACGATAAATTTGACGCAGTATTTACAGCTAATACACTGCACATCATGTCTGAGCAAGAAGTACAAATAGGTTTCGATAGACTGAGTCAATATTTAAATCCTAAGGCTCTGTTATGTATTTATGGCCCTTTTAACTACAATGGCACCTTTACTAGTGACAGTAATGCTCGATTTGAGAACTGGCTTAAAAACCAAAATCCTTTAAGTGGCATTAAAAATATTGAAGATATTTTATTGTTAGGCTCAGACAGAGGTATTCACTTAATCAATGATTTCGAGATGCCCGCTAATAATCGATTATTAGTTTTACAAAAAAGCTAAGCATTGCTTGATATAAAAAACTTTGTAGGGGCGTATTGCATACGCCCATTTATTGAAGTTCAAGGTTATAGGATGTATTTTAGGCGTATGCAATACGCCCCCTACGATATTCACCACAATGTTATCGTTCTTGCGTTGAAATGATTTTTTTTAATTGTGTAGATACCAAATCAGCTAAAAAATCATTACAAAATAATGAACACCGACACAATAACGCTCTTAACCTCACTATAGGTTTCAAACATGTCTTTTACAACAGCGGCACTTTGCGATAGTTATTCTAACCAAGATCATTTCCAAATTACCGAATCATTATTTATGTCTTTTGGCTGCAACAGCACTTTTTCTGGTCAAATAACTACCTTAAAAACATTTGAAGATAATGTATTAATCAAAGAAATATTAGAAGAGAAAGTTGAGAATCGTGTTTTAGTGATAGATGGTGGCGGCTCACATCGTTGTGCATTAATAGATGCAAACCTAGCTAAATTAGCTATTAAAAATGGTTGGCAAGGCATCGTTGTTTATGGCTGCATACGTAATGCAGAAACAATAAATAACATGCCAATTGGTATCCGCGCATTGCATGCTCATCCTTTGAAAAGCCATAAAAAAGATCATAGTGATCGTGACCTATTAGTCTCTTTCGCTGGGGTCAATTTCAAAAAAGATCATTATTTATATGCTGATAATGACGGAATTATCGTATCAGCAACGAACTTGAGTTAAAATATACTTAATTAACCAACTAATGAAGTCAAGATATGCAAATTGTACTCGCTAACCCTCGTGGATTTTGTGCCGGCGTTGACCGTGCCATAGAAATTGTAGACCAAGCCATCGAAACTTTCGGGGCTCCCATTTATGTCCGTCATGAAGTCGTACACAATCGTACTGTAGTCGATGGCCTAAAAGAAAAAGGTGCTATTTTTATTGAAGAACTAACTGACGTACCCGTCGGATCTTATTTAATTTTTAGTGCACATGGTGTTTCAAAACAAGTGCAGCAAGAAGCTAAAGAACGAAAATTAACCGTATTTGATGCAACCTGCCCTTTAGTTACTAAAGTTCATATACAAGTTGCTAAGCATGCAAAATCTGATCGTGAAGTCATACTCATTGGACACGCAGGCCATCCAGAAGTCGAAGGCACTATGGGTCAATATGAAAAATGCACCGATAATGGTGGAATCTATTTAGTAGAAACACCTGAAGACGTTAATCAATTGGTCGTCAATAACCCTGACAATCTCGCCTACGTCACGCAAACAACTTTATCAATGACAGACACCAAAATCATGGTTGATGCCTTGAGAGCACGCTTTAAGTCCATACAAGAACAAAAGAAAGATGATATTTGTTACGCAACTCAAAATCGTCAAGATGCTGTTTATGAATTAGCTAAAACCGCTGATACTATTTTAGTGGTTGGCTCTTACAACAGCTCTAATTCTAACCGTCTGCGTGAAATTGCAGAACAACTAGGCAAAAAAGCTTATTTAATTGATACTGCCAGCGACATGCAACAAAGTTGGTTTGAGGGTGTTGCTACCGTTGGCGTCACAGCCGGAGCTTCAGCCCCTGAAGTCTTGGTACAAGAAGTAATTAATCAATTAAAACAATGGGGCGGAAAATCAACCATTGAAATTCAGGGCATAGAAGAAAAAGTAGTCTTTTCTTTACCCAAAGGCTTAAAGAAAGAAAAAGACTTGAGTGCACACTGAGTCAGACAGTTTACGCTTAGATAAATGGCTATGGGCTGCGCGTTTTTATAAAACGCGCAAACTAGCAGCAGACGCTATCTCGGGCGGTAAAGTACATTTAAATCAACAACGCACCAAACCCGGCAAAGAAGTTAAAATTGCCGACCTTTTATCTATATCTAAAGATAACTGTCGCTGGGACATCACCATCATCTTTGTTTCGGCCCAACGTCGCTCCGCCAAAGAAGCTGTATTACTCTATGAAGAAAGCCCTGAAAGCTTTCAGAAGCGCCAACATCAAATCTTATTGCTACGCACTGAACGCGAACTTTTTGATTTTAGCGGCCGCGATCATAAACCCAACAAAAAAGAACGACGCCTTATACATAAATTTAAGGTAAATACAGAATAGAATAGTCTATTTATCCATAATTTCTTCGACTGTTAGCTGATCACTTTAAAAAAATAGAAAACTTATTCTATTATTCCACTATCATAATAATAAAACTTTACATTTCTAAGGAGATAAAATGTCTTTGCTTACGCCGTTTACAAAAAAATCGAAACTGACTACCGCTAATAAACAAACTGCCGAAGCTCGGGTTAGCGAAGGAACTACTCGCGACGGACTTTTTAAAGCCGCTTACTTAAACTATGCAGAAATCTTACAAGACGATGCTTTACGCGCAGAAACTTTATATCAATGGGGCTTCGCGTTATACCATCAAGCCACCACCCGATCAGACGATAGTGCCGCCAGCCTTTATCAAGAGGCAATTGATAAATTTGCTTTTTGTATGTTGATCAATCCCAACTATTTAGCTGCAGCGATTGATAGTGGTGTTGCTTATATGGATTTAGCAAGACTTAAGCAGGTTAACCCAGATGACCGGTTATACCAATTAGCTAAAACACAATTTGAAAAAGCCAATATCATTCAAGCCGGCACGGCATCCTATAATTTAGCCTGTATTTATGCTTTACAAGGTAATACTGAAGCTAGCTTATCAGAGCTTCAAATAGCTAGGGCAAAAGTAACACTTCCTGCTATTGACGACATTTTAAATGATCCTGATATGGGTGCTGCTAAAGATCAAACTTGGTTTACTTCGTTTATAGAGAGTTTACATCAAGATATTATTGATGCTAAAGCCAAGGCTGACGCAGAAGTAGAAGCAAAAATCCTAGCTGAAGAACAAAAAAAACTAAAGAAAGTTTCTAAAGATGCAAACTATTACTAAAGTAAATTGCAAAACACAAACACACTTTATTTGTAGAAAAGTTTAGGAAACAACATGGATTATCTTACTCAATTTATCGATATTTTTTTACATCTCGACAAATCACTTAGCACTGTAATACAAACCTATGGATCAACTACTTATATCCTATTGTTTATGGTTATTTTGTGTGAAACTGGCTTAGTGATTTTACCTTTTCTGCCAGGAGATTCGTTGCTTTTTGCAGCCGGAGCTTTTGCCGCAAAAGGTGATATGAATGTTGCAAGCTTATTTATGGCTTTATCAGTCGCAGCCATCTTGGGTGATTCTATCAATTATGAGATAGGTCGTTTAATCGGCCCTAAAATTGCCCAGCGAGAGAAGAGTCGATTCATCAATAAAGAGCATATCGCTAAGACTCATGAGTTTTATGAAAAATATGGCACTAAGACTATCATTATCGCCAGATTTATTCCTATCATTCGAACCTTTGCACCTTTTGTGGCCGGATTAGGCAATATGAGCTACAAAAAGTTTATTCAATATAATGTAGTCGGAGGTGTGACTTGGATTGCTGTTTGTTTGTTGGCCGGTTATTTTTTTGGCAACATTCCCATCGTTAAACAAAACTTTAGCTTAGTTATATTGGCCATCATTATTGTTTCATTGATCCCAGCAGTTATTGAGTTTATTAGGCATAAATCTATTTCTAAAACAGCTTAATAAATCACGATTGGGGTGAAGCAATGCAAACTCAAATATTTTACGTATTGTGTTGGGAGTGACAACTATAAATTCTTATCATCCACCCTATAGATCAGCAACTAATCAGATTTGATATGCAGGTCACAATACCCTTTAAACATCAGCAATTCTCATTATGACAATAACCTAACCCGTTCCTGATTTAGGAGGTCGAATAATTCGACTCTCTGGCTTACAAGACCAGGCTAGTATTAGCAAGAGGTCGATGAGCAAAATGTGGTGATGAAAGCAATGTTAATGCGCGTGCCATACTGCCTCGCCCTTCGCATATACTCCAACCGGTCAAATTTGCGGAAAATGAAGCTGGTATAATACACAAATTTAAACACAATCCCTGACATGCTAAAGATCGACTTTACTGAAAAAGCCATTGATGACTGAATTTATAAGGTGAAATCTGTTTTTAAAGAACAAGTGAAAAATCTTCTAAATCCAAAATTTCAGCTATTTGAAAAATCCTCAGGCGTGACCGCGTGAGGTATATCAGTAAAGACATTGTTTCGGTGGGCGTATCTAATAGTGTTAATAATGCTCTACTAACAGGCTTGAAAGATAAAGCTTCCATTGGATGGGTATGGCCTGTG
>CAIZMK010000207.1 GCA_903934035.1 uncultured Methylococcaceae bacterium | reverse complement strand
TGAATACGTTCACGCTCGCCTTCTTTTACTTTAACTTGAACAACAACAGTGTCTCCTGGATTAAAATCAGGAATCTGTCTTAGTTGTTCTCTTTCTAATTCATCAATAATATTGCTCATAACCACACCCTATTCAACTTCACTTTTAAATTGTTGCAGCAGATGTTCCTGCTCTGCACTTAAATTCTTTTTTTCTAATAAATCCGGCCGTCTTTGCCAAGTTCTGCCGACTATCTGTTTCATGCGCCATTGGTCTATATCAGCATGATTACCACCCAATAAAACCTCAGGTACTATATGACCTTCTAACTGTTCTGGACGAGTAAAATGCGGGCAATCTAACAAACCATCAGCATGCGAGTCTTGTTGAGCCGAAGCTTCGTCGCCTAGTACACCCGGCAATAATCTCGTTATTGCATCGATGACTATCAAGGCAGCCAGTTCGCCACCACTAATAACATAATCACCAATAGACCATTCTTCATCGCAATCTAGCTCGACAAATCGTTCATCAACACCTTCATAGCGACCTGCAACTAAAATTAGCTGAGAAATATCACAGGCTTCAGCTAACATTGCTTGAGTAATCAGTTTGCCTTGCGGGCTTAAGTAAACAACTTTTGCTTTGCAATGACCAGCTTGCTTTGCACTGAGAACTGCATCATGCAAAGGCTGATATTTCATGACCATACCTGGTCCACCACCGTAAGGTCTATCATCAACCGTTCGGTGTCTGTCTTGAGTATAATCGCGTGGATTCCATACTGACAAACTGACTATATTTCGCTCTATAGCACGACCAGTTACACCATAACTTGCCGCTGCGCTAACCATATCGGGAAATAAAGTAACAACATCAAAACGCATAATAAGTCTTAAAAATCAGGATCCCAATCGACAATCATGCGACCGGCATCTAGATCTATGTTTTTTATCGTTTGTCCTTGTAAGAACGGAATAACCCGCTCACGTTCACCTTTGACGATAACAACATCATTAGCACCGGTTTCTAATAAGCCATCAACAATGCCTAATGAAATACCTAAATCGGTTTCAACGTGCAAACCTATTAAGTCAGACCAGTAATATTCGTCTTGAGCTGCTTTTGGCAATTGCTCGGGTGTTATAAAAATATCCCACCCTATTAAACTAGCTGCCAAATCTCTATCGTTAACACCCTCTAACTGTGCAACGACGACTTTACCTTGTAATTTGCCATCAATGACTTTAGCGTGTTTGCTTTCAGCATCTTTCATTAACAACCAAGGAGAATAACTTAAGATATTCTCTCTAAAGTCGGTAAAAGAAAAGACTTTAACCCAGCCTTTAACACCAAAAACACCGGATATTTTTCCAACGTTAACTAGCGCTTGCTTAGTCAAAAGATTACGCAGCAGCCTTTTGAGCGTCTTTAATCAGCTTAGCAACGCGATCAGAAGGTTGGGCGCCATTGGCTTTCCAATAATCAACACGTGCACAATCTAAACGCAAAGTTTCTTCATTACCACGCGCTAGTGGATTGAAAAAGCCAATTCGTTCAATATATCGACCATCACGGCCGCTTCTGCTATCGGTTACAACTACATGATAGAAAGGGCGATTCTTTGCGCCGCCTCTTGAAAGACGAATAGTTACCATCTAAGTTCCTTTAAAACATTGGGTCATTATTAATCCGCCTATTCTACGCGATTTTTTCTTTAAGTGAAGTACAAATTAGAAAAAAACAAAAACAATGCGAACTTATAACGAAATTATTGCTAATAATATAAAGTTATCGTCTCATACCGCGAACGTTATTTTTTATACCACGCACCATATTGGCTACATTGCCGGATTTAAATTTTTTCATCATTTTTTGCATCATCAAGAATTGCTTTAGCATACGATTAACATCATGCAATTCTTGACCACAGCCAGCAGCAATACGTTTTTTTCGATTGCCTTTAATCAGATCGGGATAACGTCGCTCTTGCATAGTCATTGAATTAATGACAGCAATCTGCCTAGCAAGCATTTTATCGTTAATTTGTGCTTTAATGTCAGAGGGCACTGCATTCATACCTGGCAACTTTTCTAGCATTGAGCCGACACCACCCATACGCTGCATCTCTTGCAACTGCTCACGAAAATCTTCCAGATTAAAGCCCTGGCCTTTTTGAATTTTCTTGACTAACTTCTC
>CAIZMK010000206.1 GCA_903934035.1 uncultured Methylococcaceae bacterium | reverse complement strand
CTAATGCCATAGCCGTAGGGTTTATAGTCACTAGTATCATTAAATAATCCGAAGCTTTCAACATGCTGTGCATCTGTAAAACCGGCTGCGATTAAATACTCATACAAAAATTGCTTATTCCAGCCAAAAAAATGAAAATCATGGGGATCGGTTTGTCCGCCAAACATCATCCTCATTATATGAAATTTGACCTCAGGAGATGCATTAGGATTAATGAAGGAATGGCAAAGAGTATCTAAGTCAGGAACGGATACATAGAATTTACCAGACGGCTTCAATATGCGTCTTATACCTTTTAAGGTATCTAAAGCACTCGCTTGGGTAACGTGTTCAAAGACATGGCTCGCATAAATTTCAGAAAAACTGTCCTCTTCAAATATGCTTAAGTCAGTAATATCACCGATAAAGTCCACACCCGGTTTTTGTGATATGTTCAGTATTTTCCAGCCTTCTTTAATAGTTTCGCCACCGATATGTAGTTTCATCTTTGTTTGCTCTTAATATTAGAAAGCCTAAGTGTAAGCCCCAGCAAGTCAATTTCGATTAGTCAAATAAGAGCTAAAAATACCTTCTGTTTGACTCTTTGCTTTTTAAGGAATCAGGTAAAGTATATTAGTGGTCAATGACCAACAATTACGCAAAGCGTACAAAATGTAGTAAAAAGTGATGTCGAAACTGTCTATGTTATAGTCCGCATCTGCTTTTAGTTAGTTACACCCTGTTGGGGTAACTTGATAATCATCAAACTAAAAGGAATAAAATCATGAATCCATTAACAGCTGGCTCATCAAATGCAAGTGCTGGTATTTTAAGTTCACTTAATTCTAACCAGAATTTAACAAATGATATCCAAACACAATTATCTACAAATAAGAAAATACTTGATCCTGCGCAACAAGGTGTAGTTACACGTTTAAGCTCACAAGTTACTAGTTATAGTGCAGCGCACAATAACATTGCTAAAGCTCAAAATGTGTTGAATGTTGCTACAACAGGCTTGAAATCTATCGCTAGTTTGTTAACTCAAATGCAAGATTTAGCTAATAAAGCTAGTGATGCAACTATGACTACTACTGATTCGGCTAAATTGTCGCAAACTTTTAACTCATTGTTGAAACAACTAGATTCAGCTGCAAAGAATAGCATGATAGATGGTACAGGTTTGATTGCTTCTAGTACTAGTACTGCTCTTACTATACAGACTGGTTTAACAACCTCTGATACAACTGACATATCAGTGGTATCTTCAGATAGTACTTCATTGTCAATTAACGCTGCAACCATAGCAACAGCCACAGATGCTCAAGCGGCTATTGCTAGCTTACAAACTGCATTAGATCAAGTTTCAACTAATCAATCGACTGTTGCCTCTGATCAAACTGCGTTAGACACTCAAGATGGTCTAATTAGTTCTATTTCGTCAAATTTGCAAAATACCATTGATACTATTCAAAAACCTGATGCAGCTGCTTTGCAAATGCAATTGCAAAACACTAATAATCAGCAGTCTATGAATTATTATTTGATCAATCAAATGAATCAAGAAGCGCAATCTGTATTAACTATCTTTAGATAATAATGATTTTAGGAGGGGGTACGCCCCCTCTTTTTAGGTGAATTATGTACAAAAAAAATCCTTTAGCTGCCTATAACGAAGTTAATGAAAATGTTTATGGCGCTGATTTTGAAAAAAAATGGTACGAATCAGTCATTATGATTCTACAACTTATACAAAAAGATCATTTTTCTCCAGTCGATGCTCATATTAAGTTAATT
>CAIZMK010000205.1 GCA_903934035.1 uncultured Methylococcaceae bacterium | reverse complement strand
GCTTTAAATGAAAAGAAAGTAGCTGAACAGGAAAAGAATTTGGCCTTGGCAGAAGTTGAGCGCTTAAAAGCATTACTGGCACAGAAGGAATAAAGACACTTATTCTGTTTGTTAAATGGTTACTATTTCGGGTGTTTAACACTGCACTATAAAGAGTTTGAATCAAGGCGGAGCTGGCGGATCGGATAATGTTCCCTATGAAATTGACGGATATCTGACCGAGATAGATTCGATTACTCAATTATTTGGTTTAGATAAATCGAAACTATCAACCCTGATAAACACGAATATCACTGCGGCCAATATCAATGAATACGGTCGTTTTGATGAGCTGAAAGCGACCGTAGATAAGCAAAAAGCAAAAGCCTACTTTGAGTCACTAGAAGGAATCAGTATTCCGCCGTTTAAAGTCAATATTAAAACCGCCAATTTGCTCCAAAAGTTTATTATTGAAGGTGGGTTTGAGCTTGGTTTTTCTGAGTGTAGCTAAAACCACCCCTTTTTAGAGCGTCGACAAACCAAGATACAGCATGACGAATAGTCCGCCGCGAATTTAGGATCTAGCTAAACTTGACTTGCATAGTAATGATTCTAGGTGCGATAATCAACGCACTCTTGTAGCGCTATTTTTTTGAATTCATCACGTCTGGTACTAAATTGGATAAATCTCGTATTCAGCCTGTCGGTGGAGACCATGCCATCGAAGTGATGGCAATTGGAATAGAGTGGTCTGCACCACTTGATGAACTATGCCTTAGAGCGCTACAAACTGTCTACTTTGAGAGTCAGTTACTTAAAGATTTGTTTCCTCAATTCAATCCAACGCAAACTTTTTTGATTCAACAGATACATCCAATCGGTGTTTCAGGCGCAGATCAGCAAAATTTGTTTCAAGAACATGAGAATATAACACCTCCTCAATTTGTAACTAAGGCATCAGGATTCGATATTAATAAAGTTGAGGCCGATGGGAAAATTTCATGGACTATTTCTATCAGACCCGAAATTCTTTCATGTACCTGCACGGCATACGACCGTTGGAAAAGTATTAAACCAAGTGTTTTAGTAGCGCTAGTTCCATTCATAGACGCTGCACTAGAGCTGAGTGCTGAGATCAGCGCAATCGGTTTGCAATACCAAGATGCATTTCGTCTGCTCGATGGCATTTCACCTGAGATAACCAAGCAGTTGTTCCGCCGGGAGTCACGTTGGATTCCTAGTCATCTATTTGAAGAACCTTCATTTTGGCACTGTCATCAGGGCTGGTTTTCAATCGGCCACAATTCGCGTCGCATACTGAACAATATTACAACTGATCTTGCAGAAGTAAACGGAGTAAACTTTGCTCGGATCGGCGGCCAACACCGGATTTTTTCAATATCGTCCGATGGTAAGAGTCAGAACCGAATTGAAAAAAGTGATATCGATGATGTTCTTGATGGTTTACATGAAGAAAATATGAATGTAATTAATGAAATATTGAGTGATGGTGCGCTTGAGGCTATTGGCTGTTCTGTGAAAAGAGATCAGTGGTGAACTCAGTATTAATGAAAAACTTACGTAATACAAGTTTTCAAGCTACCATGCATGTGAGAAGTGAATACTTTACTACGTCATATAATCTGGCGGCAAAATCTGATATTAATTATTTAGTTTCGCCTATCGAGCAAATCAGCGATCAGATAAATAATTGGTTTTCTAGTATAGGAAAAAAGACATTTCTGCAATGTGATGACACTACCTTGCTGGTTGCTCCTACTCACCAAATTCCAGCAGAATTCTTTGAATCATATAAACCTTTCTTTACGGCTATACACAACTATCAATCTAGTGTTATTGGGGTTGATGATGGTGATGACTTAAAATCTCTATCTAATTTACAAATAACAGCAGCTTTATTAGGGATGGCGAATTTAATGGCTGCCTTAGTACCTGCACCATCGCCTATGTTTCTTGAAGATGGGACTATTGGGGGCTACTGGAGGAGAAACCAATACTATGTCAGCATTGATTTTGAGGTTGACGGCGAACATACTTGGGTCGGTACAAACGGGGAGAAGTTTCAATCTGGTACTTGGAAGTTACCAGGAAATCAAATGCCGATCGCTTTGTCTCAAGAGTTGCATTATATTGTTAGGACAGACGCATAATTTTCAACTATTTTTATTATTAAAAATAAATAACTTAATAAATAAGTTCGCCTGTTATCCTATGCCTAGTTACTTAGCAAGTTAGTCATCATGAATTTTTACGAAATTGACGAGTCATTGCCAAAAGATACTCGTGCGACTCAACTACTAGCCAAAGATCCAACTGGTGTGAAACAATTTGAAAAAGTTTCAATCTATGCCATAAGTCATGTTGCGAATGATGAAATGCTTGCTCGTAGTCTTGAATACCCAGATAAATTCAATCCCAGCGGGGGTCTTAATGATGCATTTTTTGATGATGCATTTACATACGGCGCATCGGTACAACGTTTAATTAATGGCTGGGATGTTATGGGAAGTGGTGTACACAATGCATTTGAGGTGAGAGCGGAATCAAAGCGTCAAGGTTCTGAAAATAGAAAGCCTAAACCTGAGAACATTTACATTGGATCGTTTCACATGACGGCTGGCGAACTGCGCAATTTACAATTAGAAATGGAAAATCAACAACGCGTCCGAGTTTATGATGCAGGCGTAGAAGAGTTAGATCCGAATCATGCGGAGATTCTTGCTATTAAAGATGGATTAAATAAACAACTTCGGCATCTGTTTCGAGTGATGCTTATGACTTTAGCCAGAAAACGTGGCTTGTACGTGTCCCCACATCTATTGGAAGACGGGCTAAGCAGAGCACGTAATAGTGGATGCAGTTTGAATGAATATCCAGAAAGCCCTTGCGCTGATAGTGATGGTTATTCTTTAGTCTAATCCATGATCCGTCGTCCAGTTAAATTTCTTTATGGTCTCTTAGAACCGTTAAGGTAATTTGAGGTATTTATGAAATTGATTAATGTAGAACCAAAAGATAATTATATCCTGCGCATATTTTTAGATGATGACTCGATCATTGATTTTGATGTTAAGGCAGAGCTGGATCGCATACCCTGTTACAAACCGCTATATGAGTATGCGTTATTTAAAACGGTTAAGTTTAAAAATAAGCGCATCTATTGGAGCGATCAATATGATTTTCATTTGGATCAAATTTTGGAACGTGGACAGCCTGTAGTAAGTAATAACTCTAGTCACTAGTACTCATGAGCATTACTTTTACTATTAAATCCGTTTAATTTACAACTGGGCGGACATTTACAGTCAGCAACTTAAAAGTGGTCAAGAATATCTTCAGCTTAGGCCGACTTACTCGATTTGGTTACTGGCAGAAAATCTATTAGTCGATGATAATGCCTACATGCATCATTATAAAATGCGTGATGAACAAGGCCAGACCTTAACACCACACGGTGGCATTTGGTTGTTAGAATTAAAAAAGTTTAATGCAATTCAAGTTGAAACAGAAGACCAACGTTGGTTAAAATTCTTTAAAGACGGTGAACGTTTAAAT
>CAIZMK010000204.1 GCA_903934035.1 uncultured Methylococcaceae bacterium | reverse complement strand
GCTAGACTGAATGTTATATATGTACCTCGGGAAACTAAAAGCAGCAAAACTCTTGAGTTTTGACTCCAGTATTACTTAAATGTGGAGATTAACGGAGTCAAAACTCACGAGTTTTGTTTAAAAAAAGCCTAGCACCTTAGCCATCCATGCTAGACTGAATGTTATATATGTACCTCGGGAAACTAAAAGCAGCAAAACTCTTGAGTTTTGACTCCAGTATTACTTAAATGTGGAGACTAACGGAGTCAAAACTCACGAGTTTTGATACCAAAACATAATGTTTAAAAAATACTTAAATAATCCAGCTCATTTATTTATTGATAATAGCCCGTATTTCATTACCTCGGCGATTTATCAAAAAAGAAATCTACTTACATCTCAGGCTATCAAAGAACATTTGCTAAAAACAATTCAAGAAAGCTTTGCCAAGAAAAACTGGTTATTGAAACATTGGGTTATATTAGATAACCATTACCACTTATTGGCTATCAGTGATAAAGGCTTAGACTTAAGTAAAATTATCAACAAAATTCATTGCTTATCATCGCAGTTTATTTGTTCCGAATTAAACGCTGAAAAACCGATTTGGTGGAATTATTGGGATTACTGTCCTCGCAATGAAAAAGATTATTATATTCACTTAAATTATTTATTTAATAACCCTATAAAACACGGTTTAGTAACCAATTTAATGGATTATCCTTATTCAAGTTTCCATTCATTTTTAGAAAAATATGGTCGTAAAGATTTAATTAAGCAATTTAGAGAATATCCTGACTATAAGAACTTACAACTTCACGAAGATTAATTAGGCAAAACTCGTGAGTTTTGACTCCAGCATTACTTAAATATGGAGATTAACGGTATCAAAACTTAAGACCATACAGATCCAGACTTAGCCTTCTTTATTATAGAGTCGAAGTTTTTTAGACTAGATCAGGTCTTCTTTGAAGCGAAGACAATCTACTATGATAAAAAGTCACATAGAAATGACTTAATGTAGGTCTTCTTTAGACTAAAGCAAACCTTCTTTAAGCTAAAGCCAACTAGAAATACTCTAATACTGGTCTTCTTTGAGCTAAAGAAGACTAACCATGCTCTTTCGCACACCTTCTTTTGTCCAAAGAAGGTTTGCTATGCTTCAAAGATGATCTGCTCTAAGCTAAAGAAACATGGATCTACAACAAAGTAGCACTGCTAACTGTTAATTCAAGCTTTTATAATTTTGACTAAACTCTGACCTTAAGTGTATTAAAGTTCATTATGTTTTTAACTTGGCGTCATTGGTTTGATTAATAGCATTAACCGGACAAGATGATCTACAAAATGTCGGGTTACGCTATCGAGACTGTGAAAGTATTATGACGTAGGGGGGACTTTAGCTTCCCCCTTTGTAAAAGGGGGATCGAGGGGGATTTTATTAAGACATAGGTTATTAATATTTAATAATAATTTTTTAATAGATCAAATCTCCCCTAACCCCTCTTTGCTAAAGAGGGGAATAAAAAGAATACTTTCACAGTCGCTATCGCTAAGCCGACCTGACTCATCTTACTTGCTTTTCTGGATATCAAAACTCATGAGTTTTGACTCAATGCCGGTCTGGGTTTGCAACCCTGACCGAAACGTTTGAATGCTTGACTGGCATCTTTATTTAATGGCCTTACTTAGCTAACACGAAGCACAAATAAGTTTTTTATCCAGTATTTGTACCTTCCAAACATACCCTATAAACAGCTCTATGAATTTAAATGGCGACGCAGTATAGACGCTACTTGTAATTACGGTTACTATAGCCCGCAGAGCAAATAACTAATGCTCTATTGTCGCTATAATTATTAGAGACATCTTCAAAGAAACACCACCACCACTCGCTATAAAAGACCTTTGGCCACATTCCATAGGCAGCAATAAAGCTTATCTTAGTAAAGTCCACCGCTTATTCATGAGTCGAATACAACTAGATTTCTACTTAGTAGAGACACTAGTCTTAAACGACTTTCAAAAATCATAACGTTCGAATTTCGAGCAAGGTATAGCTACATGAAAACTCAAAAAGCCATCATCAGTTTTTCTAAAACCAAAGACCACGAACTAGCCGATATAGGTCAAGCCATTGCTAATAAAATGACTAATAATCCCAATTACCCTACCCCTACCTTATCTATAAGTGATCTACAAGCTGCCATTACGGCGTATTCTAGCGCCTTAATCCAAGCTCAGGACGGCAGCAAAGCAGATGTCGTCGCTAAAAATGCTTCTCGTACAACCTTAGAGAATGACCTTTCTGCTCTAGGTAATTATGTTAATCTAATAGCTGATGGTGATGCCCTTAAACTACAAAGCTCTGGCTTTCCGTTAACAAAACTTCCTGAGCCTATTGGTATTTTAGACGCTCCAATACTCACCGTGCATTACGGTGAAAATGCCGGAGAAATGGGGGTAGAAATATCGCCCATAGCCAAAGCTTCTGGCTATATCGTTTTATATGCCGTTGTACCGGCTCCAGCAGACAATAATGACTGGTCTAGTAAATCAATGTCTTCATCAAAATCTACATTGACACATTTAAAAAGTGGCAATAAATATGTGTTTAAGGCTGCAGCTTTAAGTTCTGAAGCCAATAAAATGAACATTTATAATTTCTCTACTCCAATTGAGAAAATAGTTCCCTGATATAGCTTCAGCTTAACAAGGGACAAAACGCTAGCGTAGTCGGGTTACGCTATCGCTAACCCTACCTACACCTAATAATATTATTCACACTGTCCCGTCTTTAGTGATAGCCAAGATATTCAAGTAAGAAAAGTAGCGTAAGCTTTACCGTCGAGGCGACAACTAGATTAGCAATGTCCAATATCTACACAAGTAAGTTCGCATTATCGATATATTTCAAACCGTTGGGACTGGTCTCGACCTGTCCCAACATTACGATCGGCCTCTACTTATAGTTTGGTAGGGTGGATAAACGCGAGAGACTGTGAAAGTATTCTTTTTATTCCCCCTCTTTAGCAAAGAGGGGGCGGGGGAGATTTGATCTATTAAAAAATTATTATTAAATATCAATAACCTATGGCTTAATAAAATCCCCCTTGATCCCCCTTTTACAAAGGGGGAAGCTAAAGTCATAATACTTTCACAGTCTCGCGAGTGCATACACCTTTATTGTAGCGAACAACTTGAATATAAAAGGCTATTTTAAATGGATGCAGCTAGCTTAAAAAAGTTATCCCCATATCCTGTGGATAACTCTGTGCATTAAACCTTTACAAAGCCCCTAACTTACTAATTTTTAGCAGCGTTTCTTAAATTGTACAATTTTTATACAATTACTTTATTAGCTACAAATCAATAGCTTACAGAAATACTTGATCTAGCATTTAAAAAATCGAGGCTAACACACGGTTTTATATAGACTGTTATTACTATGTGCGTAACTTATCAAAAGCCACTGCTGATTTTTCCGTTGTCAAGGGAATTTCACCACAAAGACTCTACCTACCTTTGCAACAAGGGTAGAACGGATTCGCATCAAGCTATCCGAGAACTCTACGCCTCAATTCAATCTAGCTGTATTTTTTATCGACTGATTATCTGCCAACAAGGCTTTAATCTCCGGCACACAAGAACCACAATTAGTACCTGCTTTAAGACAGGCACCAACTTGTTGATGAGTTTTTAAGCCTTGTTCTTTAATGGCCGCTAGCAGAGTTTTTTCACCTACATTGAAGCAGGCACAAACAATAGCACCAATATCAGCAACACCTTGCGCGGGTCTGCCTGATAATAAAGCTTTGCGCTCATTAAGCGTTAAGACTTGTTGGGCAAATAAGCTAGTTAACCAACTTCGTTCAGGTAAGTTATTATCGGTCGCTATAAAAATAACGAGTTCTAATTGATTATTAAGCAGTTTAGCGGCTCGGTAACTGCCTTTACCGCTATCTTGATATTCCTGCCAGTGCGCGTTTTCAGTATTAATATCAGACAATTGCTTACTCATAGTGCTGCGCCAATCGTCTACTAAACTATCTCCTGCTAATTCATAACGATAAAACTGTGCGCCTTTAATAGTTACCCGATATTCAACATCAGCAAAAGTTAGCTCTTGCCTAGATAAGATAAATCCTTGCCAAGCTGGATGATAAGCCTTAATAGCAACAGGCGTATGCTTGCATTCCGGTTGCTTGGAAATAGGATCGACTGCAGGATTAACTAAGGCACCCATACGTCCTTGACTGGCTAATTGTTGCGTCCAATGCATAGGCACAAAGACATTACCCTGTTGTTGGCTGTCGGTAATTTGTACACGCGCCAACATTGAACCCCAACGACTTTCTAGCTTGGCTAGACTATTTGGCACTAAGTCATAAGTCATCGCATCAACAGGATGCACTTCCACGAAAGGCTCGGGCTTATGTTGATTTAATTGAGGTGCGATACCTGTTCGAGTCATGGTATGCCATTGGTCACGGATACGACCGGTATTAAGTTTTAACGGATATTGCTCATTGGGGGCATTAAAGGGCAATCTGGGTTCTACGGCAATAAATTGTGCTTTACCTGATGCGGTATAAAACTGTCCCTGTTCAAAAAAACGCGCCCTACCTTGAGGAAAGTCTTGATTAACGGGCCACTGTATCGGTTGTAAGTGTTCATAGTCCTGCTCAGTTAGGGTCGCTAAAGCTGAAATATCAAAATCTCTTAAACCGAGCTGCTCATTATTTTCAAAGCCTGAAAGCGCGGCATGTTCACGAAAAATATTCCGACTACTTTGGTAATTAAACGCTGATTCAAAACCCATCCGTTTAGCAACTTGGGTAATAATCCACCAATCGGGCTTTGCTTGACCTGCTGGGCTCAATAAAGCACGTTGACGAGAAATACGACGCTCAGAATTAGTCACGGTACCGTCTTTTTCGCTCCAACCTTGCGCAGGTAATAACACATGCGCCAAAGCCGTCGTGTCGGTGTTGGCCATACAATCAGAAACCACCACAAACTCACAGCCTTGCAAGGCTAGTTTGACTTTATCAGCATTAGGTAAACTGACCACTGGATTAGTACCCATAATCCAGATTGCTTTTACTTTACCGTCAGCAATGGCATCGAATAAATCAACGGCTGGCAGCCCGGGTTTTTGGGCGATAGCTTTAGTCCCCCAAAATCTTGCAACTTTATCGATATCGTCGGCTTTAGAAAAATCCATGTGTGCCGCCAATTGATGAGACAAACCACCCACTTCACGACCGCCCATGGCATTAGGTTGACCTGTTAATGAGAAAGGTCCCATACCCGCTTTACCGATACGCCCCGTCGCTAGATGACAATTAATAATGGCATTGACTTTATCAGTGCCTGAGGAAGACTGATTAATACCCTGACTATATAAGCTCATCACTTTTTCATGAGCTGCAAAGCATTGATAAAAGCTGCGTAGATCATCTACGCTAATAGCGCATTTTTCTGCTACTTGCTCTAGGCTATAACGACTACTTGCTAAAGCTGTTGCAAAACCTTCAGTATGCTCATCAATATAGGCTTGATTCAAAGCCTGTTGTTGGCTTAGAAAGTTTAGTAAGCCATTGAATAAATAAGCATCAGTACCGCTGGCAACCGCCAAATGCAGATCCGCAATTTCACAACTTGCGGTACGCCGTGGATCAATCACGACAATCTTTAAAGTAGGATTTGCCAGTTTTGCTGCTTGAATACGCTGAAAACTCACCGGGTGACACCAAGCAGTATTAGAGCCAATCAAAATAATCAGCTCGGCGTGTTCAAAATCTTCATAACAACCTGGCACGGTATCAGAACCAAAAGCACGCTTATGCCCCGCAACCGAAGACGACATACAAAGCCGACTATTAGTATCCATATTGCCGCTACCAATAAAGCCTTTCATTAGTTTATTGGCGACATAATAATCTTCGGTCAATAACTGCCCTGAACCATAAATAGCCACGGCATCGGGGCCGTATTTTGCTATGGTTTTACTAAAGATAGCAGCGACTTTATCTAAAGCTTCCGACCATTCAACTTCTTGTCCATTAACTTTAGGCTGTAATAAACGTCCTTTAAGCTCAATAGTGTCACCTAAGGCAGAACCTTTAGAACACAAGCGCCCAAAATTAGCAGGATGAACAACATCGCCACTAATACTCACTAGACGGTTTTTCTCATCAACGCTGGCGCTGATTCCACAACCTACTCCACAATAGGGGCAGGTAGTTTTTATAATAGGCAGATTATTCATTGCACTCACACATAAGCTTTACCAAAAATCAGCGTATCTCTCATTGCGGCAATATTCTCTTGTTTCTCTAACAACTCCTGATACCAACTGCCATCAGCTGTTTCACCATAAAGTACCGCGCCGATTAATTTGTTCGCTTTAATAACCAATTTTTTATAGATACCTAAAGCAGGATCGGTAAAGTGTAGACTTTCAGTTTGCTCATCTCCCAAAAAATCACCCATCGAAAACATCTGAATACCGGTCACTTTAAGTTTAGTCGCAGTTGGCAAGCTTATATATTTGGCGACACCATGGGCACTTAAATGATTGGCACAGACTTTTGCTTGTTCAAACAAGGGCGCAACTAAGCCAAAGGTATCACCACGATGTTGGATACATTCACCCACCGCGTAAATACTCGGATCATAACTTTGTAAGGTGTCATCGACCACGATACCGCGTTCGCAATAAAGTCCGGAATCCTGAGCTAAGGTCATATTGGGGCGTACTCCGATCGCCATAATAAATAAATCACAAGCTAATTGGCTGCCGTCTTCAAAACAAACATGAGTGATGTGTCCTTGGGCATCGCCCTCTAAGCTTTTAAGTTTGGCAGCCATCTTAAACTTTAAACCGCGTTGCTCTAACTGGGTTTGTAATAAAGTACCAGCCGGTTTATCCATCTGCCGATTAAGCAAGACTTCGTTGTTATGTATCACCGTGACGTCCATGCCTCTTAAAACTAAGCCATTAGCCGCTTCTAAGCCTAATAAACCGCCACCCAATACTACGGCATGTTGATGACTACGACTGTAACTGAGCATTTTCTTAACATCGAAAATATCTCTAAAGCTAATAACACCTTGCAAAGTATTTCCCGGAATCTCTGCAATAACGGCTTTAGAACCCGTAGCGATTAATAAGCGATCATAGGCTGCCACCGTACCATCTTGTGCATAAACTTTTTTATGTTTTCGATCGATACCTACCACGGCTTTATCAGCGCCCGCGTGTAAAGTGATACCTTGCTCGATATACCATTGACGACTATTAATGATGATGGCGTCTAAGCTTTTTTCACCGCACAGCACCGAAGACAACATGATGCGATTGTAATTGCCATAAGGTTCGTCGCCAAATACGGTAATGTCATATTTTGTAGGTGCGGCTGATAATAACTCTTCAACGGTACGCATACCCGCCATGCCATTACCAATCACCACTAATCGTTGTTTCACAATTCGTTCCTAGTTTGACTGCTTGTTATTAAGCGTTTAATAAGCTCTTGCTGAGTTAGTTGCATCCCATTTTGTTGGCGTTTCCGGCACGAGGAGCCCTGCAGATGCCGGAAACGCTTTTCTCGCTGTCGCTCGTAAAGCCTTATTCCGGCCTACAATAAGTTTAACTGTGGGCAGTTACGCGAAGCGTGGGGACGATAAAATAAATACTCTAAAGAATGAATACTCATTGTGTTTCCGTCACGCTAATTTGTACGCTGTCATTGACTATGCGTACCGGATAAACCGCTAGGCTTATGGATTCATCTTCCAAGCAGATACCGGTATTTAGATTAAAATGCTGTTTATATAAAGGGGAGGAGACTACCGGCTGCTCGTTAATATCACCTAGAATTCCTCGTGATAATACGTTGGCTTGTCCTATAGGATCATAATTACTTAGCGCATAAACCACAGACTCTTGGGGCATATAAAACAAGGCAATCTGTACGCCTGAAACTAAGGCACAAACTCCCGAATCAGCTTGTAAATCATCAAGCTGACAAACTGTTTGCCAAGCAGACATTACGCTACCTCCACGAGTTTAAAATGTTTACGTTCTTGTTCGTCAGCGGGGCGAATTTGGCCACGTTCTTCAACAAAAACCAGGTTATCATCGCTTTGCTCACTATTAACAAAATGACGAAAACGTTTGAGCTTGGATTCATCCTCAATCGTGGTTTTCCATTCACACTGATAAGTATCAATGACTAATTGCATTTGCTGTTCTAATTGCTCACATAAGCCTAGCTTGTCTTCTATGACCACCGACTTTAAATAATCCAAACCGCCTTCCATGTTTTCCATCCATACTGAAGTACGTTGCAGACGATCTGCACTGCGTACATAAAAGGACAAAAAGCGATCGATGTATTGAATCAATGTGGCCTTATCTAAGCCTGTGGCAAATAAATCGGCATGGCGTGGTTTCATGCCACCATTACCGCAAACATAAAGATTCCAACCATTTTCTGTGGCAATAATGCCGACATCTTTACTCTGTGCCTCTGCACATTCGCGTGTACATCCAGAAACTGCAAATTTGATTTTATGAGGCGATCGCAGACCTTTATATCGATTTTCTAATTCAATCGCTAAACCAACACTGTCATCAACGCCATAACGACACCAATTACTCCCCACACAAGATTTCACTGTGCGTAGAGATTTACCATAGGCATGACCTGATTCAAAACCAGCATCAATCAGTTCTTTCCAAATCGGCGGCAGTTGATCAACTCGCGCACCAAATAAATCAACACGCTGACCACCGGTAATTTTAGTATAAAGCTTATATTTCTTACCGACCTGTCCTAAGGCTATCAACATATCAGGACTGATCTCACCCCCAGCAATACGAGGTACGACTGAATAAGTTCCATCTTTTTGCATATTTGCCAGATAGTTATCATTGGTATCTTGTAAGGACGCGTGTTCTGTTTTTAGAATATAGTCATTCCAACATGACGCTAAGATAGAGCCTACCGTAGGCTTACAAATCTCACAGCCCTTACCTTTGCCATGTCGAGCCAATAAGTCCGCAAAGGTTTTAATCTGCTCTACCCGAATCAAGGTATATAAATCTTGCCTTGTATAAGCAAAATGTTCACAGAGATCGGTATTCACTTCGTAGCCTTGTTTAGCTAGTTCTGAGTTCAATACTGATTTAAGTAAAGAGGCGCAACCGCCACAACCCGTCGCCGCTTTAGTTTCTGACTTTAAGCCATCTAGGGTAGTACAACCTGCATTAATGGCACTACAAATTTGGCCTTTAGTGACGTCATAACACGAGCAGATTTGCGCTGAGGCTGGCAAGGCATCTGCACCTAAAGCCACTGGCTCATCAGAACGTGAGGGTAAAATCAGCGTATCGGGATTTTCAGGAAGTTGAATACCATTTAAGCAATATTGCAATAAAGTCCCATAAGCGGAGGCATCGCCCACCAAGACCGCACCGAGTAATTGTTTCTTATCTTGGCTAACGACTAAACGTTTATAAACAGCAGTATCACCATTTTGATAAGTGTAAACCAAGGCGCCCGGTGTTTTGGCATGAGCATCACCAATACTCGCGACATCCACACCCATCAATTTTAATTTAGTGCTCATATCTGCACCCGTGAAGCTAGCCTCAGTGCCTGCCAAATTTGCCACTACGGTACGCGCCATCGCATAACCAGGAGCAACTAAACCGTAGATCATGCCATTCCACAGCGCACATTCACCGATCGCATAGATATTAGGATCTGAGGTTTGGCATTGATTGTTAATGACAATGCCGCCACGAGGACCTACTTCAAGCGCACAATCTCTGGCAATATCATCACGAGGACGAATACCTGCCGAGAATAAAATCACATCTGTTTCTAATTCTTCACCATCGGCAAAGCACATTTTGTTCACACATTGCTCACCATCAGTAATCAAACTGGTATTTTTACCAGTATGTACGGTCACACCTAAAGCTTCAATCTTGCTGCGTAACAGGGCGCCGCCGGCATCATCGAGTTGCACTGCCATTAATCGCGGTGCAAATTCAACGACATGTGTTTGCAGCCCTAAATCTTTTAAAGCCTTAGCCGCTTCTAAGCCTAATAAACCACCGCCAACGACAACGCCGACTTTACTAATTTTAGCGGCAACTTGCATCGCCTCTAAATCTTCAATGGTACGATAAACCAAACACTGGGCTCGATCATGTCCAGGAACAGGGGGCACAAAAGGAAAGGAGCCTGTCGCCAGCACGAGCTTGTCATAATGAATAGAAACACCTTTTTCAGAGATCACTATTTTAGAATGACGATAAATCTTAACGGCCTTATCACCCAAGTGCACGGTGATGTCATGTTTCTCAAAGAAGCCGGGTTCAACCAATGATAAATCTTCAGCGCTTTTACCTGAAAAAAACGAAGAAAGATGGACACGGTCATAAGCCGCTCTGGGTTCTTCGCAAAAAGTAACAATGTCATAGTCCTCTTTAATAGGACTTTCGACCAGACTAGCCAGAAAATGCTGCCCAACCATGCCATTACCAATAACTACCAATGTTTTTCTTATGCTCATGTCCAACCTCGAGTATTGTTTTTACTATCTGTAACTAAACTCATTATTTTTTTAAATCATTGAATCGTTAGGAATGAGTATCAAATAATTTACCCAAGTAACATCCAACTTCGCCTAATGTGATGAAGTTAACGAAAATTTCAATAAAGCAAAAAGTTATGTTGATAAATCCCCCCTAACCCCCCTTTTTCAAAGCATAGGTATCTACACAAATAATGCTTAGCATTCCCACGCGAGAACGATAACATTGTGGTGAAGATCGTAGGGGCGTATTGCATACGCCCTTATAAAATAAGCTCTATAACATATAGACTTTCAATGTTGGGCGTATGCAATACGCCCCTACGGTGTTTTTTTTCGTTTCCACGCCAATAAGAAACTTGTGTAGATACCTATGCCTAAAGAGGCACACTAAACCTCATCTGGCGATAGCATTACATCATCCTCATCCATCACAAGACCTGCTTGTTCGGTAATACTTTTAGGTAGCGTCTTTTTAACTTTAACACCTAAATCAACAAAACTACTGGCTTGGCGGATTAAATTACCATTGCCTGAGGTTAATTTGTTCATCACGCCATCATAGGTAGTGTGAACAGTACTTAATTGCTTACCCAGCTTTTCTAAATCTTCTACAAAACCACGAATCTTGTCATAAACAACTCCAGCTTTATCGGCGATAGCACGTGCATTTTCATTCTGACGTTCATAACGCCAAATGTTTTCAATAGTACGTAATGTAGCTAACAAAGTTGTAGGCGTTACCACAATAATCTTATGTTCAAAAGCATCAGAAAATAAACGCTCATCCGCCTGAAAGGCAGCAATAAAGGCCGCTTCTATGGGCATAAATAATAAAACAAAATCTAGGGAACGTAAGCCTTTAAGCCCTGAATAATCTTTCTCACTCAATGTTTTAATATGAGTACGCACCGCTTCGGTATGTTGCTTTAAAGCAGCACTGCGCTCCTCTTCATCATCGCTGGAACAATACTGCTCATAAGCGACTAATGACACTTTAGAGTCGATAATAATATCTTTATCTTCAGGTAAACGAACGATGACATCAGGTTTAAATAGCCTATTGCTTTCATCTCGGAATGCGCCTTGAGTTTCGTATTCTATGCCTTTACGTAGGCCTGATTTTTCCAATACGGTTTCTAAGATCATCTCCCCCCAATTACCTTGAGTTTTCTTATCACCTTTTAATGCACGGGTTAAATTGAGGGCATCTTGATTCATTTGCGCGGTATCGCGCCGTAGCAAAACAATTTCTTCACGCAATGAAATACGGTCTTTGTTTTCATTGTCATAAACCGTTTCTATGCGTTGCTTAAACTCACCTAATTGTTCCCGCAACGGCTTAACGATGTGATCTAAGCTGGTTTGATTATGCTCAGTAAATTGTTTGTTACGTTCATCAAAAATCTTACTGGCTAGCTGTTCAAATTGATTAATTAACCTAAGCTCGGCATCTTTTAACAACGTTAATTTTTCTTCCGCATGTTTTAGCTGTTCAGAGCTACGTGATTCTATTTCGGCAATTTTAGTTTTAGCCTCAAGAAAATGCTGTTGTAATTGTTTAAACTCAGCCTCTTTGTCTTGAAATTGCGATAATTTTTCTGACAACACTGCAAGATCGGTAGTCAGTGTATTGATAGTACTTTTGTCTTTAGCATTTGCTAAACGCATTAATAATGCGCCTAGCAAACAACCAATAAAGACCAAAAGAAATGGCGGTAAGTTATTGATAAATTGCATGTTAAATAATTACAACTGTTTAAATAGTTCGGCCGCAGCGGCTAGAGTCTCATTCAAATCATCATCAGTATGCGCGACTGAAACAAAACCCGCTTCATAAGCCGAAGGCGCTAAATAAACACCCCTATCAAGCATGGCATGAAAAAAGCGCTTAAATCGCTCTTGATCACAGCGCATGACTTTAGCAAAACTATTAACTTGATTATCTTCACTGAAAAACAAACCAAACATGGCTCCTACATTATTAGTAGTGAACGGAATGCCTGCTTGATGAGCCAGCTCTTTTAAACCTGTCGTTAATTTTTCGGTTTTTGCACGGACAGACTCATAAAACCCAGCTTGAGAAATAAGTTCTAAGGTTTTCAAGCCAGCCGCCATGGCAATCGGATTACCAGATAAGGTTCCTGCTTGATAAACAGGCCCTAAAGGTGCCAGATATTCCATAATTTTACGTTGCCCACCAAAAGCACCAACAGGCATACCTCCCCCTAAAATTTTACCCAAGGTGGTTAAATCGGGCTTAATATCATAAAGACCTTGCGCACCACCCAAAGCCACTCTAAAGCCGGTCATGACTTCATCAAAAATCAATACACTTTGATAACGGTCACAGACTAAGCGTAAGGTTTCCAGAAAACCAGGGACTGGCGGTATGCAGTTCATATTACCAGCGACTGGCTCTACGATAATACAGGCAATTTGTTCGCCTAATTCAGCAAACAGTGCCTGTACTGCATCACTATCGTTATAAGGAAGGGTAATAGTATCGGCCGCAACTGCCGCTGTTACACCAGGAGAGCTAGGCACACCAAGGGTTAAGGCACCAGAGCCGGCTTTAACCAATAAAGAATCAGAATGACCGTGATAACAGCCTTCAAACTTGACAATTTTGTCACGACCCGTATATCCCCTAGCTAAACGTATGGCACTCATAGTGGCTTCAGTCCCAGAACTGACCATTCTGACCATTTCAATAGCAGGCATTAACTCACAAACTTTATTGGCCATTAAGGTTTCTATTTCAGTAGGCGCACCAAAACTCAAACCTTTATCGGCCGCTAGTTTAACAGCCGCAATGACCTCAGGATGAGCATGACCTAAAATCATAGGCCCCCAAGAGCCTACATAATCAATGTAACGTTTCTGGTTATTGTCATAAATATAGGCGCCACTGGCATGATCAATAAAAACCGGTGTCCCCCCTACCCCGCTAAAAGATCGCACAGGAGAATTAACACCACCAGGAATAACGTTTTTGGCATTCGAAAATAATACAGTTGCTTCGGTCATAATAGTTTTTTAAGGTTACAATAAATGGCGTAAAGAATAGGATAACTTTGCTAAGATTGAAAGGGCTCAATGCGTTCATCTAATACCAATAAGCAAAACTCTTACAGCAAAGCATAAAATAATTAACTTACGGAAGAACTTATGAAATCAAGAGATAGACGCCACGGGCTAGTTGTAGTCAATACCGGCGAAGGCAAAGGTAAATCTTCCAGCGCCTTTGGCATGGTATTTAGAGCAGCAGGCTGGGATATGAAAGTCTGTGTTATTCAATATATTAAAGGCCAATGGCAAACCGGTGAACAAAAAGCCGCACAACGCTTCGATAATATTGAATGGCATGCTTTGGGAGATGGCTTTACTTGGGATACTAAAAATCCTGAACAAGACATTAAAACCAGCCGAGCTATATGGGATCTCAGTAAACGGATAATTTTATCTGAAGAATTTGACGTCGTGTTATTAGATGAAATTAACTATTGCTCTAGCTATCAATGGATTACTGGCCAAGAAATCGCTGACTTTATTCGCGATGAAAAGCCTACTTGGTTACATTTGATTATGACAGGCCGTAATGCCGCCCCAGAAGTCATAGCTATAGCCGATACCGTAACCGATATGACTAAAATAAAACATGCGTATGAGCAAGGCATTAAAGCAGAACAGGGTATTGAGTTTTAAAAGAACCCAACAACCCATCAGCCGTTATCATTCTATTTAGTAGGCGCCATTATGTTTATTTATACCTTACCTATATTTTTCTCTGACATTGCTTGGGCAAGTCCTGTTGAATTACTGATGATAGCCCTTGCATTACTCGTGATTTTGTTTTTAAGCGCACCCGCATGTGCCGAAAATTTGCATCAACTGTCTTTGAAACAATATTTATTTTCAGCTTGGATCGGCTTTGTAAGGCTACATTGGGTATTCTGGCCCTTCTTTATTATTTTTAATATCAGCTTATATGTCGCAGATACCCTAGCAAAAACGGGCTTATTAACCGTCTCTAGTTGGGATGACGTACATTTAATGCTCTTATTACCCGCCATTTGGTGGACGACTGCGATTTGGCGCTGTTCAGCAAACACCACTCAAAGCATTTTCGCTGCAGGGGCACGCTTAATAACGTTAGCGGTATTTTTTGAATATGGCTTAAAGTTTTTAGTACGCTTCAATTACGCCCGGCTATTTTTTGGTTGTGAGGAATTACTACTAGATTATGGTAGTTGTTTTTAAAGTCGACTCTAGGTCATTTAACGCCAAAGCTTCTTGACAATAGAAAAAATCACTAGCAATTTTTGATGTGTTACACACATATCAATATTAGCACTTATAAAGCCGGCACTTAGCGATAATTTGTTAAACAAAAGCCAGATACCAATCGTAAGTCATTGATTTTATATTACAGAAAGCTATTGTATAAAAATTAGACAATCTAAGAAACTTAACTAAAAAATAGTGAGTTAGCTACTTTATAAAGTAGTCTTCCACAGAGTTATCCACAGGTTTTGGGGATAACTTTATAAATAAAGCAGGGGCGCAATGCATACGCCCACCTATGCTCGTAGCGTTTAAACAGTCCTCAACATCGAAGTTTTACCAACCATCACATCCACCGTTTTTAGCAGTCTTTTAAATACAGATTGCTGAAGATAGGGAATATTATGTTTTTTACATACGGCCATTACTTGAGGCTGAACCTTCTGATATTGACTCAGCGGCATCGCTGGCCATAAATGATGTTCTATTTGATAATTCAACCAACCATAAAAAAAGTCGTTAAGATTAGAGCCGGTGGGGTAATTAACCGAGCCTATAATCTGCCGTAAATAGAATTCACCTTTGCCACTGGCTTTTTCATCAAACATCGTGACATCCTCTCCGGCATGATTAGGCATCATCACCAAGAAGCTATGCATATTGGTAAATATTTCCGCCATTATTGAGGTTAGCAATACACTCATAGCAGCAAAACTACCTAAAGGCAAAAACAACAGCGGCAACAATACAAAACGAAAACCTACGTAAGGCAATATACTTTTTAACCATAAGCCCCTGCCCTGCACAGTCAATAAACTCCAGGAACCTAGTCTAGTCATCACGGGTTCAGGTTCGCCTTGTTGTCTGGCAGCATTTAAACGCAATTCCTTGTGAGTTCTTGGTGTGTAATAAATTAGCTTCCATATCCCAGAAAAAAGCGCAACTATCGAATAGCGTAGCCACATGGGCACTTTTGATTGCCTTAACCATTCCATATTGTGCTGAGCATTATTGGGATCATTTATTTCACCCAAACTATAATGATGCAATACATTATGCTCATGCTGCCAACCAAGATGAGTCATCCAG
>CAIZMK010000203.1 GCA_903934035.1 uncultured Methylococcaceae bacterium | reverse complement strand
GTTAATGAAAAAATTAGGTATGGGTGATGGTGAAGCCATCGAGCATCCTTGGGTTACTCGTTCTATCGAAAATGCGCAACGTAAAGTTGAGGCTCGTAACTTTGATATACGCAAAGAAATTTTAGCGTATGACGACGTTGCTAATGATCAACGTAAGGTCGTTTATAGTCAACGTAATGAATTGATGGCGGCTAGTGATATTTCAGATATCATTACCGCTATACGTGAAGATGTTGTTAATAATGTTATTACCCAGTACATTCCAGCAAAAACAATGGTTGAGCAATGGGATATACCGGGTTTAGAAGAGCATTTGCAGCATGAATTTAATTTTCACATTCCTGTGCAACAAATGCTAGATAATGATCTTAAGATGCAAGAAGCATCGCTAAGATTGCGTATTATTGAGATTCTTGAACAAAACCATAAAGACAAAGAGCAGCAGATTACTAAAGAGGTGTTACAGCATTTCGAAAAGTCAGTGATGCTTCAAGTATTAGACACAAGCTGGAAAGAACATTTGGCTGCGATGGATAATTTACGTCAAGGCATTCACTTTAGAGGCTATGCGCAAAAAGATCCTAAGCAAGAATATAAGCGTGAAGCTTTTGAAATGTTTAGCAGCTTACTTGATCATATTAAATATGAAGTTATTGGTATTTTATTTAAAGTTCAAGTTCGCCAAGAAGAAGATGTGCAAGCGCTCGATGAGCAAAGACAAGCTCCAAGAGAAATGCATTTTGAACATGCAGAAGCATCAGCTTTAGACGTAGTTGAAGAATTACCAAAAGCCCTGGTGGATGATAATTCTGCTGAGCAACCTTTTGTTCGAGTCACTGAGAAAGTGGGTCGCAATGATAATTGCCCTTGTGGTTCAGGCAAGAAGTACAAGCATTGTCATGGTAAGTTGGCTTAATACCTAACAATCAGTTATTTATGTAGGGGCGATAATTTGCCCCTACACACCCTTTGCAGTTATGCAGAGGGGCTCTATGTTTACACCAAGCTTGTGCTTGCGTTTCTAAAATTGATATCGGTACTCCTCCACAATGGCCTCACAGGCTACTTCAAAATAATCAAACGTTTTTGATGTAAATAATATCGCTAAGAAATTGATCTAATGCTTTAGTCTATTGTTTTGTCACAAGATTGTAATCTTTTAAGTGATAGAATCTTTGTTTTTGAAGGAGAGTGTCTGTAGGTATAAAGCTACGCTAATATTGCCTATTAATGGATTATTTGTTATTTGTTTAATATACAGCTTGAGTATATTAAGTTGAGGTTCTAGTAACTTAAATGCAGTTTTCTTTCGCCCTGAGCTTATTGCATGCACTTAATGAGTGCGTTGTTTAATTGGTTTTGCACCTTTTTACTGCAGCATTCTTCAAGAAAAGTAGAGGTGGTTTGATTGATGATTAATGTAGTCAATGTCTGTTATCTGTAAGATTAATCTCAGCGATCTTTGTGTGTTGTAAGAGTAAAGTTACGCATAAATTTAGGCATATAAATTGCAAAAAGAAATTGTCTTAAAATATTAGAAGTAGAATAAATGAATAGTATTGAATCAGCTCAGCAGTATATGAATGTGGCAGAATTAGGCGATAGTCAGGCGCAGTTTACATTGGCTTTAATGTATGCAAATGGCCATGGCGGATTAGAAAAAGACTATATTTATGCTCATAAATGGGCGACTATGTCTGCTATGAATGGAAATGCAGAAGCGGCTATGTTAGTAGAATTACTAATTCCTCAAATGCCCCATCAAGCCGTTGAGGAATCAAAAAAATTGATACGTTCGTGTCGCGCTAATAAACTTTAAGGCGCACAAATATAATGTCTTAGCCTGTCTGTTGCCGGAAACGCTTTGCTCGCTTGCGCTCGTAAAGCCTTATTCCGGCCTACAATTGCTTATATTTAAGGGTGAAGAGGTGATCCTGTAGGCCGGAATAAGACCATCTAAGCGTAGCGCATGATGG
>CAIZMK010000202.1 GCA_903934035.1 uncultured Methylococcaceae bacterium | reverse complement strand
CTGTAGGGTGGATAAGCGCTAGAGACTGTGAAAGTATTCTTTTTATTTCCCCTCTTTAGCAAAGAGGGGTTAGGGGAAATTTGATCTGTTAAAAATAATAATAAAGTATCAATAACTTATGGAACAAAAATCCCCCTCTGCCCCCCTTTTACAAAGGGGGAAGCTAAATTCATAATACTTTCACAGTCTCGCTAGCGCATCCACCCTAAAACTATAATTAGATGTTGATCGTTATCTATAGGCTGATCGTAATGTAGGGACAGGTCGCGACCTGTCCTTACTCTGTAGTGTACCGATAATGCGCTTTATACTTGTGTAGGGTAAAGCATAGCAAGGGCTGTCTAGTTTTATATGAGAGTACCTTGTAGGGGCGACAGATTCGCCTAGTACATTCGTTAGTTAAAAGGTGGCGAATCTGTCGCCCCTACAAAAGCTTAAATTAAGGTTAGGGGCGCTGGCGTTTCCGTTTCCGGCACAGTAGCGCTACCTATGCCGGAAACGCTTTACTCGCTTACGCTCGCAAAGTCTTATTCCGGCCTACAGTACAGTTTTATAGAATGTGCCGACGATAAAAGGCGCATTATTTATGATTTTATATCTATAACACCGGATAAAACTTAGATTTATCAGTCTGCTCATGCAGTAACTGCCCATCTTGCTGCACCTTAGGGCGCAAAGGTTGTTGGTTATCTAATAATAAACGATACGCAGCTATTTCTGCCTGCAACCAAGTGATCCATTCGTCTAAGCCATCACCATTTTTAGCACTGAGTTCTATGACATCGGTGTTGTTGGCTAGGTTATGTAAATTCTGTTTGGCGTTATCAGGCGAGAAATCATCCAAATGTGGCAATAAATCAGTTTTACTGATTAACATCAAATCAGCAGCGCGAAACATAACCGGATATTTGGCTGGTTTGTCATCGCCTTCGGTAACTGATAATAACACCACATTACGATGGTGACCCATATCAAAACTAGCAGGGCATACCAGATTACCGACATTTTCTATAAACAATAACTCTAAACCTTCAATGCTTATATGGTGCAAAGCATTATGAATGAGGTGTGCGTCCAGATGACAGGCTGATCCAGTAGTGATTTGATACGCAGGCACACCCTGTGCTTGTATGCGCAGTGCATCATTTTCGGTTTCAAGATCGCCTTCTATCACGGCAAGCTTTAAAGAATCTCCCAAGCGTTTAATAGTTGCCTCTAGCAAGGCAGTCTTGCCCGAACCTGGTGACGACATTAAATTAATTACCAGTACCTTGGCGGCATCAAAATGCGAGCGATTATGTTCAGCCTGATGATTGTTATTCGATAGTAGATTTTGCAGTACAGAAACGGTAGTCAAACCGCGTTTAGGCTTTTCTGCCAAAACTAGCGGGCGGTTACCCGGTGTAATATTACAACCACAAGTATTACACATGCCGTATTTCCTTTTGAGTTTTTTAAGTTGACCTGATTATAGAATGGATTGATATAAAGTAGATGACAATATTAATTTGCAAAGATAAATCGCATCGGTATGTGCTTAATGCATAAGCGTTTTTCATTTGCTAATCTTGCTGCTGATTGTTTAAACTCAATCGAGAAATCTGGTTTTTTCTGTTTATTTGTATTACTCATAATCACCTCTGATGACATTATAAATCTGTCTTTAATATAGATCAGCATATCAACAATAAATCCTTCAGGATTAACGCTGACAACATTTTGTGTCACCCTTAGTATTTTCTTGCATACCCTGATATTTATATTGTGTGTCCTACACTATTTTAGCGGGGCGCAGAAACTCATTGTGTTTACAAACTAGAGCGCTATACCGACACTAAAACCCTCAGGGGGCACGCTGATAACTTTTCGTGTTACTCCAAACATATTATTGCGCACCACTAAACCTACTAGACCAACAAGAATATATTTAAGTTGAGTACTAAAACTTGAGAGCATAACATTATGCTGATGATAGCTAGTAATTGTTGGTCGCTCGAGCGATGTAATTGTAGTAATTGTAGGCCGGAATAAGGCTTTTCGAGCGTAAGCAAGGAAAGCGTTTCCGGCACTGGCAAACACGTGTAGCCGGAAACGCCACCCTGCGCTACGCTTG
>CAIZMK010000201.1 GCA_903934035.1 uncultured Methylococcaceae bacterium | reverse complement strand
GACTAAACCAACTAAAGCCTTGCGTGTCCATTCTGGCAAGTCGATCAAGTCCACATCATATTCACGTATCGGCATTTATATAAACGTGGTTACCCCGAACCGACTAAACCAACTTAACCAAAAAAACCGACAAAAGCCGGTTTCATTGTTTACTGTTTGATTTCAGTATCGACTATAAAACAGCCGGGTTAATATAAAAATCAGCTAAAGGTTGCCGCCCTACGGCTGCTTTTTCTGGTTGTTGACGCCTTAGCCAGTTTTCTTCAACCAAAACACCACAAGCCGTTTCCGCGTCTTTTGTTTCTGCCAAGCCATACCAGCCTTTTTTATAAACATCCCGCGCGGTAAAAGGATTGGGCAAAGCCCCTGCTTTTATCTTATCTGCCAAGTTTACCGCCGCACCATGCCCCAGACTCTCTGACATGGCATAAATACGCCGCGCATGGGTTTCCAGATAGTCGCACCAAGCAACCGCCAACAATGCCGCGCGTTGGCTTATCGCACCGCTTACCCGTCCGCCTGCAAGATCAATACAATGAAATATCAAGGCCAAACTAGGCATTAATGACCTAAATTTTCCAAAATGCTCAGCCATTAAGGGGTTATCTTCTTGTTTTATTTTGATGGTTTGTAGGTCAGTAAGCCAATTATTAAAGATTTCCTGTGCATCAGCATCGAATCTAAAATAAGGCCGGTCGTCATGGCTGTTTTGGGTAGCTCCATACTGTAAAAAATCCATATCAGCCAAGGTTTGCATAATCAAAAAAGCCGCCTGTTTTGCCTCTTTATTGGGTTTAATATCGACTAGCTGCCAGTCTTTCGGCTCATCAGGCCAAACGGCAAGCTGTAAGCGTTGTGGCATGCCATCATTACCGCCTTTTTGTGCTTGGCGTAGGTATTTTGTAAGCTTATCGGGTTGTATTCCACCTAATAAGCTTATACAAATGGTTTTAGCTTCGGTTACTCCGCGCCCTATCTTGACGTCCGTATAAGATCCGTTCCCATTCCAGCCCTCCAAAAAATACGCGCGTTCGTCTGCGCCGTCTTCTCTGTCCCAACGTGCTAGCAAGCCAGTTAATTCATCACGGTATACTAAAAGGCCTCGCGGGTTTTGATTTTGTAACAAGGTCATGCTTTGTATGGATGTTTCATTGGTTTTAAACAGCCGTCGCGTTGGCTGTGATTCTGCGCCAGCATTTAAATTAATAAATTCATCTCGCAAACGCTGTAAGTCAGCTTTATTTAGCGAGCCTTTACCTCTTGCGTTTGTGTCCAGCTTGCTTTTTAAGTCCTTCAAAACAGCATCATCAACCAAGCCATCAAAATCAGCTTCGGCTTTATCACGCTCGTAAATCGCACCATAAGCCGCCTGAAGTCGATCAAGTAAGCTCATAGGTTCTTTCATGCTAGGACTTTTTAGAACTACTGAAGGCCTACCAATACAAGCACCCCATAGATTAGCGATTACCTCCCAATCATCAAGCTGTTTAGGTCTTACCCCACACCCCGCGCCAATCAGTGAGCCAGCAATAACAAGACTTGATACCGCTGCAAAGTCTCCGGGTGTCTGCATTCGGTGGCTAACGTCTGTCAGCCAAACCCTAAACGGTTCGGGTATTAGCTCCACGGATAAGGCTGCAACTTTGGGCAATTTGGTAATAATTTCACCGGGTACACTCCAAGCATCATCATTAACTAATGCTTTGGGTTCGGCGCTTGGTCTTTTTATTTCTGCCCATAATTTTACCTTAATCTGCTCGTGTAATTCACCGGCGATAGGTGCGTAACCGTCCCAATTATCAAGCCAACTTTGAAGCCAGTCCACCACATCGCCAGCCTTTTCAAGTCCCTGCAAGCGTACCGTTTTGGTTTTGGGTGGCTGTGGCAATGCCGCCAATAGTTCAAGCACATCATGCGCGTAATGTTCGCCTGAATCATCAAAATCAGGCAATATGTAAACCAATTTAAATTCATTTAACGGTGTCCAGTCGGTCTTTTTGGCGGCTTGTGAGCCGCCCAATGAAGTAACTGCACAAATCCCTAGGCCTTGCAAAGCCGCCGCGCACTTTTCACCCTCGACAATAAAAACCGGCTTGTCTTTTGGGTGTGCGGCCAGTTTTTCAAGGCCAAATAAAGGCCGTGGATTTATATCAATACCCGCTGTCCAGTTTGTGCCGTTTTTTTTAAAAAACGGAACAACGTCTTTTTTCCCGTTGGGGTCTTCATAGCGTATAACTGCGCCTAGTATTTGGCCGCTTTCGTCTTTGTATTGCCAGCTATAAATCAAAGGGTTTCCCTTGTAACTTTTAGGAATTTCGCTCATGTTAGCCCCCATTTTTCAGCTAATGTTACCAACGCCTCGGTAAAATTAAGCCCGTACTTGTCCATTTCAAAAGCAATAATATCACCGCCCTTTATCTGACAAGCAAAACAGCAATAAGCCCCTGTTTGGGTATTTACTCGAAAGCTGCCCTTCTGGGTGTCGTTATGAAAGATACACAAGCCAGCATCATTCCAGCCATATTTTTTAAGTATTGCACCGGGTAATTCATGTTGATAATAATCAGCCGGTGCAATAGCTGCCTTAAGCTGTTCGGGTTTTATTCGCATAGATAGCCCGCCTTAATCAAAGTCTTCTTGATTTTTTTAATGAAGTATTTTAATTCAAGATTTAAATTGAAGGCTTCACCAATGACATCAATATTTAAAAATCTCGGGGTTTCTAATAGCTCATAAGTACCATAAGTAACACTTACTGAAAATGCGGCTTCACAAAACGCTAGTTGTGCTTTATTTAAGTTTATTAAAGATGCCAGCAATAAGCCCACATCAGGTTTATTTTCAGACTGGGTTAGGCATTCATTCAGTTCTATTAAAATATTTTTTTGGAATAAAAAACAGGTAACGATGGGAATAATAAAACTTTTATTTTCTTCGGTTTCAGCACTTAAATCCGCTTCAAATTTACGACTTATTTCAGTAATAATGATAGCTTTCTCAAAGTAGGAACTAAGCGCCAAATAACTTTCTTGCAATTTAGTTTGATTCATTACGCGGCTCCTTGATTTTTGCCATTCAATTCAAATAAGGTTGTTGGTGTCTGCGCTCTCGCATTTTGGCAAGTCATCCAATCTTCAATACTGTTATAGGTGTCTTGGGAATCATCAAATACAATGTTTCCGGGTGTCAGTATTGGATAATTATTATCTTCAAATGTTTGAAAAAGGGTAATCGGGTGTGTAATTTGACAGTCTATAAACCAACCGATAATAGGTATTAAAACAGCATCAACTATTTTTCCACCTTCGGTGACTGGTTCAACAATGAAATAGCCGGGGGTTGCTGGAATGATTGCTGTATTTTTCATTATTTTGCACCGGCTTGGTTTTGGGCTTCCAGCCAACCAAAATACTTAAGTTCGTTTATAAGCACCCGCCGCCCATTACGAATAACAGCCCCGGATTTAGCTAATCCGTTTGTATGCTCATTAAAAATTTGATGCCTTAATCCCCCTAGTGTAAAAGCAGGGTGGCGTTGATGGAATTGTTGAACGGTGGAAAAGATCCACGCGATTTGTATATTTTCGGTTTGTTGTTGGTTCATTGTGTATTATCCTGATTCATTAATTAAGAAGAATCACCGCGAACTGTTATGGTTTGCGGCTTGGGGTAATTAAAACAACGTGTATTTCTGAATAGCGGCTATTCCAAATTTTATTTTTTAAGTAAGTTTATCAATCAAGATCACCGGCACGCCTTAATTCTCTAATGATAAAAATTAATCTATCAAAGCTTAAGGAATCCTCTTTATCCGGGGTATGAGTAGCATAATAAAAAAATCTCTTTTCGTTGTTGTTGTATTCAATGGCAATAATGGGACAAAGTTCATTGTCTGGATAAATTTCTTTATAAATTGATTGCGCGTTATCATCTGTAAATAATTTTAAAATCCTGCGTGCGGCTTTGTCTGGACTAAGTTCATTATTAAGTTTAAGGGATTTATAGGCCTTTTCGATATACTGCTTAATAGGTTTTTTAAAGCCCTTTTTACCTTTGCCGCCGTTGCTCCCTTGTTTCTTATGACGGTTTCTTAATACATTAATAGCCCCTTCTTTGTCTTGTTCTGACTGAAGCAAGCCACAAGCTAAAAGATTAGCCATTGAAATAATGGCTTTTTCTGCCTGCCCAGTATCAAGAAAATAAGTGAATTGCCTAGCTTCAATAATAGTGAATGCCGCTGTCGCTAGTTCAATATCAGGAATGTCAATCAAGTGACTTGCTTCGTTATACCAAGCCAGCCTTTCAAATTTCAACCGTTCTTTTTTATTTTCTCCATGGCTTAAATCATCATCTGGTACAAAACAATAAGTCATTAAATCAGGCGCAAAACCTGCTTTGTTAATTATATTTCTCGCTTCTGCTTCTGCAATTCTGGCTATATTTTGGATGATTTCAAAGTCTGAAGATCCCAAGCCTTGCATTTTATCAATGCCTTCTATTAGTTCGACTGGACTTAATAGATTATTCATTAGGATGAACCAAATATTTTGGCGTTCATGCTAGCAACCACATTACTTACATGGCCGTCTGATAAATGCGCGTATCTTTTGACCATTTGCATGGTTTTCTGTCCCAATACCTCGGCAATTTCTGGCATGGTTGCGCCGTTCATAGCCAAATAAGAAGCCGTGCAATGTCTCAAGTCATGCCATCTAAAATCCTCTACCTGTGCGCGTTTCCGTGCCGTTTCCCAAGGTGTCTGTAAATCAATCGGGGTTAAGTGGTTTTTAATGCCCGGGAATAATAAGTCAGTATCAAGCCGCCTAACCTTGCCATGTTCGCGTAACAAGTCCAAACCATGCCCAGATAAGGGAACGCGCCGCCGTTCGCCGTTCTTGGTTTTATGCAAGATCAAAAAACCATTATAAAGATCTACATCAGTCCATTTAAGGCCAAACAGTTCAGCCTGTCTCATGCCGGTACTAATAGCCAGAATTACACACATATAAAGCAGTTTGTTACTGGATTCCTTGCAAGCAATTAAAAGCCGTTCGCGTTCATCATCTGATAAAAACCGGACACGCCCCCGCGCCGCTTTAGGCTTGGTAATGTTTTTCATAGGTGAATCTTCAAGCCATGCCCAATCCTTAACGGCTGTTGTTAAAACGGTGCTTAATGAAGCCATGTATCTAAGTACGGTGGTTGGGCTTCGTGGTTTACCTCTAACATCCTCACTTAGTAATTTATCTTTAACTTGGGTAATTACGCCCACGGTTAAATCTGCAAGTATCAGATAACCTAATTCATCCTTCCAGCGTCTTAGGTGCAAGCCGGTATGTTCGTCTTGTGTCTTGGTAAGATTAGCCCCGGCAAGATAGCGGTCTATCATTTCCTCTACGGTGTGCTTTTTCGCTTCGGCGGTTTTAAAGTGCCGTCCTTCTCTGATTGCTGATTCAGTATCTTGCACCCACTTTTTAGCGTCTGTTTTTCGCTTGAAGGTGGCACGTTGTGCCGGATAGCCTTTCATCCTGACTTCTGCAAAAAAGCTTTTATTGCCATCTTGTGCTGTGCGTTCTTTGATAGTTGCCATGATTGTTCCTGTAGGGTGACAATTGGCTTTCTGATATGATGCTTCCAGCCATTGCTTAACCCGAATTTAAGTTAGTGGTAAGGTCTTGTTGGTGCTGATTACACCTTCAAGGCCGCTTTGCTAGTAGGGTTACAGTATAAACCAATGACGCACTGGTGACGCAATTCATTATAAAAACAGGTAATAAATGGCAATAATGGACAACAAGACAAATGAATTAACTTATTGATTTAATTACTATTGTTTGTTGCTGTGTGTTGTGGCTTTTGCTATTTATGGGATTCATAACCCCGGGGTCGGTGGTTCAAATCCACCTATCGCCACCATAAAAATAAAGGACTTAGGTGTAAACCCAGTCCTTTTTTTATGCCTAAAAATTAAGATTACCCAATATTGGCCCCGCGAAACCAGATCGCCTCCAATACTTCATGACTCACCATGAACGACTTAACGTCAAACAGTCCCGCCTTAATAAGTTAAAAGACAAACTTACCAAAATGCTTGATTCTCTCAACATAATTACCTACCAGAACTCGAAGAATCTTTCTCTACAGACAATAACCCTCTCAATTAACTTAGGTTTTTTGCGTCAATTACAACAAAGCAATTAACACGCTCCTATCTCTTCCAAACTTCAAAAAACCCTCGTAATATTTGAGATATTATTGTAATCTTACGATGACAAGTTATTAGGCAATCTAAGGCTACTAAGCTTTGATGCTGAAATTTATTTTTATGGCGATTACATGACTGAACACTCTGATTTAGCTTTAAAGCAGGCAATGGAACAATGTGCCTCTGAGCCTATTCATAAATTAAGTACGATTCAACCACATGGGATTGCTCTCGTTCTAAACACTAACCCAGTTCATTCAATTATTCAAGCCAGCGATAACTTGGAAGAATTATTAAAAATTTCTGCTGACCTAGCCCTAGATCAACCTTTGCATAGTGTCATAGGAGCAAAGGCTGCTGCTCAAGTTAACCAACTAATTGCTACTGCCCAACTATCCAATACAAATACTGCAATGGGGGTTATTGACTTTATTAGCCCCAATTTTAACAAACTGGATGCTCATGTTTATCTATCAGATGAATTTCCTGTACTTGAATTAAGTAATGATAGTCATTTAGAGGCCTCGGAAAACTTAACCGAACTGTTATCAAAAATTCAAGAACTACTCCCTGAGGATGATGGGAAAAAGACTTTAACTAGCTATTTTGACCATATCGCACAAACTGTTCGATCGATATTAGCTTATGACAATGTCATGATTTACAAGTTTGATGAATACTGGGACGGTGAAGTCATAGCCCAGAGTCGCACTGAACTAGTCACTGACTATTTAGGCCTTCACTTTCCAGCCAGCGACATTCCTGAACAAGCTAGAAAGCTATACACGCAAAATTTAGTAAGAGGTGTGACTGATATCGATGCCATACCTGTATCTATAATTCCCAAACTCAACCCAGTTAGCAACGAAGCTCTGGACATGAGTTATTCTACGTTACGAAGCTTATCGCCCATACACATCACTTATCTGCGTAATATGGGAGTCACTTCAACCCTAAGCATTTCTTTACTGCAAAATGGCAAGCTTTGGGGATTGATCGCATGCCATCATCTCACACCTAAAAGAATCTCCTTACCTATGCGCAAGGCAGCGCATTTAATAAGCCAGCTAGTTAGCTTAAAACTAGCCATGAAGGGACTCCTTAAACACCAAAGTTTGACCCATAAAGCCTTGGATGTGAATATAAAAACCATTGCTAAATTAAGCAAACTATCGGCTATAGATACCTCTAAAACACTGCCAGAATTAATGAGTCTGTTTAACGCAACCGGCATTATCGTTATCGTTGACAATATGCGTTTTCTAGCAGGGATCACACCCACTCAAAATGACATTACCAGCTTACTAGATTGGCTTAACGTTAATATGGGAGACGAACCTTATGTGTGTAATCATCTTTCTAAGTCACTCATAGAAGCTGAGGCTTATTCAGATAAGGCTGCTGGCATACTGGCTATACGACATACTAGCAATATGGAAAATTGCATCATTTGGTTACGCCAAGAAAAAATACGTAAAATTAATTGGGCGGGAACTAACACCGAAGGCTTAAGGCATACTGACGATCAGTTTCATCTAACACCTCGCAAATCATTTGAAACATGGTCCGAAACGTCGCATGGTCGGTGTAAACCCTGGCCTAAAGAAAAGATAAAATTCGCTCATTTCTTCCAGGCATCACTATCTACTTTTCTACATAGCTTACATTTAGAAAATCTACTCAATGACACTCAACACTCTCATATTGAGCTGTTAAATGCCGTACCTACAGGCATCATCATTACAGACCCCTTCAAACGAATCACCTTCGCGAATAGAGACTTTGAACAATTAACAGGCTATAGTCAGGAAGAAATACTTGGCAAAAATTGCAAAATGTTGCATGGTCCAGAAACCGACCCAGATCATATTCAAGCAATCAGGGATTCATTAACTGAACAACAATCTTTTATCGGTGAAATTTTAAACTATAGAAAGGATGGTACAAGCTTTTGGAATGAACTCACTATTTCACCCATTTATGATAAGCAAAATCAATTAAGCCACTATGTCGGTATTCAGCGAGACATTTCCGAACATAAGCTAATGAAAGACAACCTAGTTGAATCTGAGAAACGTTTTCGGGAACTCTCTGATGTGACTCCGGCCTTAATATGGCAAGCGGATGTTCATAAAAATCTTTTTTGGTTCAACAAGAGTTGGTTAAAATTCACCGGTCGAAGTTACTTTATCGAACAAGGAGCTGGTTGGCTTAAAGGCATACATCCCCAAGATCGTGATGCTTTTATGAGTAACTATAATCGATTATTTGATCGTCGAGAACACTTCCATATTGAGTTTCGCTTACAACGTGCCGATGGTAAATATCGCTGGCTAGATGGACATTATGTTCCTCAACAATCTGCTGAGGGAGAATTCATTGGCTATGTAGGAACCTGCATTGACATTACCGACCTTAGAAACTCCAAAGCCGCTCTAGATTTTTTTAATGTGGCCCATGAGATTATCTATAGCACCGATCTCAATCGTATTGTTTTAGATTGTAATCAACGCTTTTGTGAATTAACCGGCTACAGTCGAGATGAGGTCGTTGGACAAAATATCAGTATACTTAAATCAGGTATGCACGACACCAGCTTTTATGCCCACATGTGGCAAAAATTGAATACCGAAAGTTTTTGGCAGGGCGAATTCATTAATCGCACCAAAGCGGGTAATTTATCAACCATAATGACGACTATCTCTGTAATATTTGATAGTCGAGGTAAGCCACAGCGCTATTTAGCAGTGGGTAGTGATATTACCGACATTATCAATAAGCGCCAACATTATGAAAAAATTGCTTATTATGACAATTTAACCGGCTTACCTAATCGATTGCTATTACTCGATCGACTAGAAAATGCCATCAGTCGAACTAAACGTTATGGTGGTTTTTTTGCAGTATTATTTGTTGATCTGGATGGTTTTAAAGCTATCAATGATCATTATGGTCATGCGATAGGTGATAAGTTTTTGGTGGCTATCAGTCATCAAATAAAACTAAACATTCGTGATAGTGACACCTTAGCACGCTTAGGCGGCGATGAATTTGTCGTCATATTAGATGGTTTGACAACTAAACACGACCATGAAGGGCCTATCATCAGCTTATTAAAAGTTTGTAACTCTGACATTTTATTAGAAGGCGTAGCCTTAAAAGTATCTGCCAGTATTGGTGTCTGCCTCTACCCTAACGACATCATCGCTGAAGATGCCGATGCTAAAACTCTTTTAAGCCATGCCGATCAAGCCATGTATGTCGCTAAAAATCAGGGTAAAAACTGCTTTCATTTCTTTGATAGCACTCAAGACCAAGCCATCATTACTCGTAACAATGCTATTGATGCCATTAAAAAGGCCTTAGATCAAAGCGAATTTGAATTACTGTACCAGCCCAAAGTTAATATGCGTTCCGGTGACGTCTTGGGATTTGAGGCCTTAATCCGCTGGAATAAAGACACTGGTCAAATAGGACCCTCACTCTTTTTACCCATCGTGCAAAATCATCCTTTAGGCATAGAACTGGGTAATTGGGTTATTGATAGCGCCTTAAAACAACTCAGTGTATGGAATGAACAAGGCATAGAAACCAGCATTAGTATTAATATCGACCCTAGACAGTTATACCAAACAAACTTTGTTGACAAATTACAAAACGCTATTTCGCGCCAACCATACTATAGAGCGGGTAGCTTAGAACTTGAAATTTTAGAAACTACCGCACTCGATGATCGATTAACTGTCTCCAAGATTATTAGTGAATGCCAAGAAATGGGCATTGATTTTGCTTTAGATGATTTTGGTACAGGCTACTCTTCCATAACCTATCTAAAAGAATTACCTATAAAAGCACTAAAAATAGATCGTAGCTTTATAGTTGATATGACCGAATCGGACAAAAACTTAAAATTAGTGGAAAACATCATTAATTTAACCTTAGGCATGGAAAAACAAGTCATTGCCGAAGGGGTTGAAACCGTTGAGCAGGGTGAAATATTATTAAGCCTAGGTTGTGAGTTTGCACAAGGATTTGCAATCGCAAAACCTATGACAGCTACTCAGCTAGCTACATGGATAAAAGAATGGAATCCTTATCCATCATGGTCTTTAGCCACTACAAGTATCTTTGATTATCAACATCTTTTTGAAGGCATGACCGATCCGATAATGATCATTAAAAATGATCGTTTTATCGAATGTAATGAAGCCACCTTAAAGATATTGGGCTACCCATCAAAAGAGAACTTTATTAACAAACATCCTAGTGAAGTATCTCCTACCTTACAACCTGACGGATGTCTATCAGATGAGAAAGCTAAAGCAATGAACGAAATAGCCAAACAAAATGGTTATCATTGTTTTGAATGGACGCATTTACGCTTTGATGGTTCTGAGTTATTGGTTGAAGTCATGCTAACTAAAACCCAATTAAATAACGAAGAATTTATACAAGTTGTTTGGCGCGACCTTAGCTTACGAGGCTAATTATATTTATGTCGTTAAAGCCTATTATGCCTGAAAGTCTCAGAGCTAAACTGCGTGAGGCAACTCATCATCAGCATACACAACTCAATAATCATCCTTTGCTAAGCGGACTGATGCAAGCAGATTATCCGATAGAAAATTACTATAAATTGTTATTAGCTTATGACCGGCTTTATCAAGTATTAGAAGAGCAAATTATTCACTTTATAGCCCAGTATGATGCTAACTTTGATTATCACAGCCGGTTAAAGTGGCCTTTAATTAAACAAGATTTAGGCTATTTAAATATCGCACCATTGCAAGCAGCGCCTAGTTTAAAAAATCCTGTCATTAATAGCATCGGACAATTGATTGGCGTGTTGTATGTCGTTGAAGGCTCGACTTTAGGTGCTCAACTTATAGCGCGATCCTTAGAAAAACATCATGGTTTAAATCAAACAAAGGGTGGACGTTTTTTTTACGGCTACGGAGAAGAAACGCAAAAGAACTGGCAAGATTTTATTAGCTTCATCGAAACCTTATCAGACCAACCCGAGCAATGTACACAAGCACTTGATAGCGCAAATCAAACCTTTAACTATTTTAACTTGATGCTTAAAGAGTATTTAACAATTATCCTATAAATCTTACATGTACTTACCTGTAGGATGGGTTTCGCTGTCGCTCTAACCACCCTACAATTCTACGGTACTTTTATCGTTCACATGCTCAGATAGCTGTAGGCCGGAATAAGGTTTTTTTAAGCGCATGCGAAAACAAGCGTTTCCGGCAGCCACACCGATCGTATTGCAAGAAACACCACTTCGCACTACGCAAACATGACCCTATTCCAGACTACAATTTAACAACCTTCAAGTTAACAACAATAGTGCAATGAAAAGAAGGTATTTATCGGCTTTAATTGTCCAATTAAATCTTTTTACCAGCGTTATAATCAAAATTCTGCATCCTGTACTCATAAACTTACATTTTGAACAAGGACTTTACTTTAATTGTTAAGACTACGCTATGAGTGCTTCAAACATTAACCCAAATACAGCAGAAGCGCTGACCTCCGATAATCAAGCCACTTTTTTGAGAATTCAAATCGATAAAGTCGATCGCCTGATGGATTTGGTTGGCGAATTAAGCTTAGGTGTGGGTGAAGTTATTCACTGCCCTGATTTAAAAGATCTTGATCTACCTGATTTTTCTAATTCAGCCCATCGCTTGCAAATGCTATTAAACGAAATGCAAGATGCTGCCGTTGAATTACGTCAAGTACCTATCGGAGAAGTCTTTCGTCGAATGCGCCGTATGGTTCGAGAACTAGAAAGACAAACAAACAAAAAAATAGAATTAGTATTAGAAGGCGAAGAAACCGAAATAGACAAAGTCGTTGCCGATAGACTCTATGAACCACTGGTACATGTACTAAGAAACTCCGCCGATCATGGTCTAGAATCTCCCAGCGAACGTCTTGCCTTAGGCAAACCAGAAACTGGCAAAATCACCTTAAGCGCTGTGCAACTGGGCGGCGACATTCAAATCACTGTTGCTGATGATGGTAAAGGTCTGCATCGCGACAAAATCCTTAGCCGAGCTCGCGAACGTGGTTTGATGGGTGTTGCTGAAGAACCTGACGACCAGCGTTTATGGCAAGTTATCTTTCAACCCGGCTTTTCAACCGCCGAAACCGTAACTAATTTATCAGGACGTGGTGTGGGCATGGATGTTTTAAATGCCACCATGAAAAGTTTGCGCGGCCATATTAGCGTTAATAGCCAAACGGGACTAGGCACACAGGTCAAATTATCTATTCCCTTGTCACTGGCCTTTTTAGATAGCTTAGTCATGCGCATCAGAACTAGACTTTATGCAACACCCATTAGTGTCGTTGATAAGGTGTTTCGTCCAGAGCAACATCAAATTAGCTCTGTAGCCGCAAACAACGGCGGAGAGATGATACGAGTTCAAGATGAATTGATACCTATTTGTCGACTGGAACGTTTTTATGGTGAAGATTTCCAACAATTAGCGCCTTTAGAGACTTTAGTCATCGTCGTATTCAAAACCTCAAATGGTTTGATCGGCTTGCCAGTAGATGAGATTTATGACCAACAACAAGTGGTTATGAAACCTTTACAAGGTCAATTAGAACATATTCGAGCTAGTCATGGCTGTGCCTTATTAGGTACCGGTGAAGTGGCTATCATTTTAGATCATGAAGAATTGAAAGCAGGGCAAGCACTATGAGCTCCGCATCTTTGCCTTACGACCTAGAATTTCGACGCATAGGTAACTGGCTACAACAACGTTGCGGCATGGTGTTCCCCGAAAAAAAACGCGAATTACTCATTCATCGTATGCAAAGTGTTTGTGATCGATACAAAATTCCTGATCTTGGCACCTTAGCTGATCGTTTGGCGCTAGGTGCTGATAACGAATTACTTAATGCCGTTATCCATGCAGCGTCGACCAACCATACTTATTTTTTTCGCGAACCTCAGGTACTGGATTATTTCCAAAACCATATCCTTCCAAATTTGCCTGTTGAAGGCGCAAGGATTTGGAGCGCCGCCGCTTCTTCGGGTGATGAAGCTTATACCTTGGCCATGATTGCTGCTGAAAAACGAGGATTAAGTTGGGCAAAACACCACTTAGCTATTTTAGGAACCGATATTAGCGGGGTAGTGATTGCCGAAGCTGAAAAAGCGGTTTATGGCATGATGCATATCGATAAAATGCCGACCACCCTGCTTCCAATCTATTTTGATGAATTGGAAAATGACCGCTATCAAGTCAAAGCTGAAATTCGTCAACTTTGCACCTTTCGCCGTCTTAATTTAAAAAATCACCCCTACCCTTTTCAGCGTAATTTTAATGTCGTATTTTGTCGTAATGTCTTGTATTACTTTGACAAAGCCCAGCAAAAACAAATTATTGAAGCCATTTATGATGTAACAGAACCCGGTGGCTGGATGCTAACTAGCGTCACTGTTTCTTTACGTGACCTTGAATCACGCTGGCAACTTATTGATAACGGCATTTATTGGAAACCTTTTTCATGATCAGCAAAAGACCCATTCGCGTGCTGATTGTCGATGACTCTGCTTTAGTAAGAAAAATCTTATCCGACGGCATGCGTAAAGACCCTGAACTTGAAGTGATCGGTGAGGCAGCAAACCCGTATATCGCTAGAGATTTAATGATTGAACTTGAGCCTGACGTCATGACTCTGGATGTAGAAATGCCGCGCATGGATGGCATTACCTTTCTTAAGCGCTTTATGCCTATCATGCCAATTCCAACCGTCATCATCAGTTCTTTAACTCAAGAAGGTGAACGCATTACCTTAGAGGCCTTAGAATCTGGTGCGGTAGATGTTATTTCTAAACCACAATTGGGTTTGGTCGATGAACTACCCAAATTACTCACAGAGATTAATCAGCGAGTCAAAGCGGCTTCTAAAGTTAATGTCAATCATTTCAAGCGTAACTCAAGCCGCAGAGACATAGAACCCGTTGCCAATATTGGCGAAACTACCGATAAAGTTATTGCTATTGGTACCTCTACCGGTGGCGTAGAAGCCTTAGCCCGAATAATGCCGGCTTTCCCAGCTAATGCGCCCGGCATCGTCATTGTGCAGCACATGCCAGGTGGCTTTACCTCTAGTTTCGCTGAACGCCTCAACGGCTTGTGTTCTATGCAAGTCAAAGAAGCCGAACATGGCGATCGAATTTTACCAGGACATGTATTTTTAGCACCGGGTGGAAATCAACACATGATCATTGAACGCTCTGGTGGCCAATATAAAATCGCCTTGATCGACGGTGAACCAGTTAATTATAGCCGACCAGCAGTGGATGTATTATTCCAATCAGTCGCTAAAGCTGCTGGTTTTAATGCCGCTGCTGCCATATTAACTGGCATGGGTAAAGATGGCGCTGAAGGTATGTTGGCTATATTTCGTGCAGGTGGCAGCACCGTTGTGCAAGACGAAGCCAGCTCAGTGGTGTTTGGTATGCCACAAGTCGCTTATAATTTGGGCGGCGCCCAAAACATGGTAGCACTGGAACAAATCCCAGCAATGTTAATGAATGCCTTCGTCCGCCGACCCACGCTTAATTCAAACATTAGTAATAATTAAAGAGGTTGATATGTCAGATATGTCAGATACGACAACTAGCGATATTCCAGATTATGACTCAGAATACGAAAGCACCACTTTGGTGTTTAATGACGAAGACAATATCGAGGATATGTATTTAACCTTTGGGGTTGCTAGTGAAGAATACGGAATTGGCATTAGCTATGTCACAGAAGTCGTGGGAATGCAGCGCATCATGGAAGTGCCGGATGTGCCTAACTTTATTAAAGGCGTGATTAATCTTCGTGGCAAAGTCATTCCTATCATGGATATTCGTTTGCGCTTTGGTATGACAGCTAAAACTTATACACCACGCACCGTGATAATCGTCTTGGATATTGATAATGTCATGATTGGTCTAGTCGTTGATTATGTCCGAGAAGTCATCGAGATTCCCGAAAGCAACATTGATTTACCTAGCCGTTTCAACGAAAACAATGTGATACGAGGTTTTGGTAAACAAAAAAACAAAGTAGCCATTATTCTTGATATTGAACAATTAGCTTCCAATCAAGCTATCGAATTACATAGCGCCTTGGAATCAGCAGTCATTGCTGGATAAGCTTAATGATGAAAATTTTAATTTTTAATCAAAAAGGTGGCGTAGGAAAAACCACTACAGCACTCAATTTAGGTGCTGGATTAGCAAAAGCCAGCGGCAAAACCGTTACCTTAGTTGATCTCGATCCGCAGACCCACTTAACAGCGGCGATGGGTTTGAGAGCTGAAACCTTGCCTTGGAATGTTAGCCATTGGTTGGCTGATAATCAGAAATTTCAACCAGAAATTATTTCAGCACAATTACAATTAATTGCCGGTGATTGCAATCCGCCCTTGCAACGGCCATTAAACACACCATTGAAAACGCAAACTGATTATGTGATTATTGATGCACCGCCCATGTGGACACCTGAGGTTGCAAGTTTAATGCAGCTTTGTGATTGGGTTTTAACACCCATGGAACCAGAGTTCTTAAGCATGCAAGGCATCAGTCGCTTAATGCAGCGCATGGAAATCGAAAATATTCCTTGGTCGCGCCTAAGGTTGTTGTTATGCCGTTATGACGACAGATTAGTCGTACATCGTGAGGTCAGAGCGCGGTTAACTGAACGCTTTGGACAGAATTTGCTAGCTGAAGTGATACGCAACAACGTCCGCCTAGCGGAATCACCCGGTTATGGCCAAAACATTTTTGACTACGCACCAACGTCTGCAGGCGCAGAAGATTATGCGACATTGGTTAAGACCATCTTGGCACTTGAGAACTATTCTATGGAGCGTGGCTAATGACTGAGAAAAAACCCGCTAAACCATCGAGTCGCAGCCGAGTAATGAATGATCCTTTAGATTGGGTCAAACCGGTAGAGCCACCAGATACACCCACTGAATCCATAACAGCCCCGATTAAGAAAACAAAAGCCCGACCACAACGAGACCCATCAAAGGTCTCAGTGACTAGGCAATCATTGATACAAATTGAACAGGAGAACCCCATGTCCGTTAATCAAAATGCTACACAAACATCATTATTAGATAATCTCAGTAGCTGTATTCAGTTAGCGGATGAAAATAATATCATTACCTACATGAATACCTCTTTAGTGACTATGTTTTCTCAAGCTGAAGAAGATATTAAAAAATATTTGCCTCATTTTGACCAGTCAAAATTAATTGGCCAAAGCATGGATTTGTTTCATAAAAATCCTGCTCACCAAAAACACATGGTTGCTAGTCTTCAGGGCAAACATAGCGCAAAAATCAGATTAGGTAATCGTGTCTTTGAATTAGTCGCAGCCCCTTTATTTGATACTAATGGCAAACGAACAGGCTCTTTAGTGGAATGGAGCGATGTCTCAGTGATAGAGAATATTTCCGATGTTTTATCAGGCGTAGCTAATGGTGATTTGAGCAAACCTTTGATCGATTCGGCTTTGTGTTCTGGTTCTGCTGCTATCTTGCAAGCGAGTGCTGATTTAATGAGATCTACAATTCAAGGACTGTTAGACGATTTAAAAAACATGTCCATTGAACACGACAAAGGTGATATCGAGGTATTTATTGATACCAGCAAATATAAAGGCGCATATATTGAATTAGCAAATGGCATCAACGATATGGTTGCTGCACATATTTCAGCTAAGAAGAAAGCGCTTACTTGTGTTGCTGAATTTGGCGAAGGTAACTTTGATGCGCCTTTAGAAAAATTCCCTGGAAAAAAAGCCTTTATTAATGACACTATAGAAATTTTGCGTGCCAATCTTAAACAAATTATTGGTGATGCCATCTCATTATCACAATCTATAGTTAATGGTGACCTAACCCAAACAGTTGATCGACTGCAATATCAAGGTGATTTCCGCATCATTATGGATGCTTTTGAAAATGCCTTTGTTGGCCTCAATAAAACCTTCTACGAGATTAATAGTGTCGCTGAACAAGTGGGCAGTTCTTCAGAAGAATTAAAACAGGCTTCACAAAATATGGCTGCAACAGCTGAAGAGCAATCGTCATCTGTAGAAGAAGTTTCAGCCAGTCTGGCAGAAACGGATAGCCAAGTTAAAGCTAATACTGATAACGCCAATGCGGCTAACCAACTGGTCATTAACGCGGCCTTAGCTGCAAGCCAAGGCCAGCAAAAAATGGAAAGCATGATTCATTCGATGAGTTCCATTAATGAAGCCTCTCAAAATATCGCTAAAATCATTAAAGTCATCGACGAAATTGCTTTCCAAACAAACCTATTAGCACTCAACGCCGCAGTAGAAGCAGCGCGTGCTGGTCAGCATGGTCGTGGTTTTGCCGTGGTTGCCCAAGAGGTTCGTAATTTAGCGGGACGCAGCGCCAAAGCCGCTAGGGAGACAGCCACCTTAATTGAAGACTCATCCAAACGTGTCACTGAAGGTGTATCAATTGTTAGTCAAACCCGTGAATCATTGGAACAAATTGTAGGTGGCGTTACTAAAGTCAAAGACTTGGTAGCAGAAATTGCCGCAGCCAGTATCGAGCAATCTCGTGGCCTGTCGCAAATCAGCGTTGCAATGAGTCAAGTAGCGAAAACCGCAGAAGGCAGCAGTCAACAAGCTGAAGAGCTAGCTTCTTCATCTGATGAATTGAGTATTGTGACGGGTCAAATGCGTCAGGAAATTAATCGCTTCAAATTACGGGAACGTGAAGTACAACAGGCTCCAATGTCTATACCAGGATTGGAAGGTTTAACCCCTGAAATTTTGCGTCAATTAAAAGCCTTGCTTGATGCACAACAAAGCATTACAGAACCAACTAACAAACCAGAAAACACAACAAAAGCAAAAGCTAGCCCTAAAAAATCACCTAAATCAATCTTACCTCTGGATGCTGATGAACGTGGCTATGGAGATTTTTAAATAAACCGACCCAATCTATAGTGCATTAACGACAAAGGCTGTGAAAGTATTTTTGTGGGAGAGGCTTTAGCCTCTCCCACATTAAATAAATATAATGGCTTATAAAATGCATTTATAGGCCGGAATAAGGCTTTACGAGCGTAAGCGAATAAAGCGTTTCCGGCCTAGGCAGTACTTCTATGCCGGAAACGCCACCCCGCGCTTACGCTTAGGTGGTCTTATTCCGGCCTACAAACATCATAAGTAGATATCGATCTAATGGTGGGACAGGTCGCGACCTGTCCATACGTTGTGAAAACTACTGATAATGCGAACTTACTTGAGTAATTACGTAATGGGTTTCACGTTGTTCTACCCATCCTAGGAATCTTAATGCCAGAGATGGCTAGTGAACATCAGTTAAATAAATTGAACAAAACTAGAGGGCATTAACAATGCAACTCTTTAAGTACACAAATTAATTAATCACTAATTAAGGAACAAAAATGGAACATAAAGTATTAATCGTTGACGATTCAGTAATGATGCGCTCGGTCATTCGCACCTTTGTCACCAAAATGCCTGACTTCAGAGCTGTGGCATTTGCTGAAAATGGTAAAAAAGCCCTGGAAGAATTGAGTAATCATAAAGATTTATCACTAATTTTATTAGACATAGAAATGCCTGAAATGGATGGCTTAGAGTTTTTACGTCATGCTAAATTGAAAAGCAAAGCCAAAGTCATCATTTTATCTTCAGTCGCTTTAGACGGCTCACCCTATGCCGCTAAAGCCAGAGCATTAGGTGCTGATGCGATTGTGACTAAACCTTCCGGCGCAGTTTCTTTAGATTTAGTTGATGCTCGTGGTTTGGAATTAACTGAAGTTATGCGTCGTTTAGTGGGACTTAGCTAAGTGTTTTTTGCGCTCAACTATTTAACAAATTAGGGGTTGATCAATGTCCGATGACTTGGATATTAATGAAATTTGGGGCTTGTATGCAGAAGAAGGTGGTCAATCGCTTGACGAGATAGAGGCTTGCTTATTAATTTTGCAGCAAACACCCAACAACTCTGAAGCGATTGCACGATTATTTCGTGCCATGCATACCTACAAGGGTAATGCCCGAATGTTGGGTTTATCAGCGATAGAATCGGTCGCGCATCACTCTGAAGACATGATTGGTTTAGTGCGTGATGATGGCGTCGTTTTAGCGAATGATATTATTGATTTATTGCTTGAAGCCACTGATAGTTTACGCGGCATGTTGGAATTATCAGTTGCTAAAAAACAAGATGCTCCCCCACACTTAGCGACGGAAATGTGCCAGCGCTTGAGTGATAAAGTCGCTGATTGTCGCTTGTCACTCACACAAAGCAGCTCAGATTTAGCGACTGATAATGTGCAGCAAGCCGTTTTGCAAGAATCTATCATTTTTGAGCCTATCGATAACAGCGCCTTAGCTGACGACCCTGTTTATCGTGAAATCTTTCGCGAAATAGCCGCAGATAATTTGCAGAACATTCAAGCTATTCTGCTGAATCAAAGAGACTTAAAGCTATTGAGTGATGAAGTCGAACAACTGCACTATGCCGCTGAACAAATGGGCATGCACGAATGGTCGATGATAATGGGCAACTTTATCGGCTTAACCGAGCCCGATGTTGAATCTGCACAAATCCTTTTTGAAGCCCTACAGGACCTATATGCTCAAGATTTTTCATCATTAAGTGAAAACACCACTACAAACAGTCCAGTCATTATTGATGCCCCCCTTCAAGAATTCTTCCAACAATTACAAGCACCTCTCAGTCGTTTATCGGAATTAAAGCTAGCTTTAGGCGAACAAGAAAATTTGCAGGCCATTATAACAACAGCTTTAGAGTTAATGAGTCTTGCGGAAACGCATCATTTTGTTCGATTGACTGAAGTTCTTGAGCAATTAATTAGCGAAATAAATCAAGACGACGATTTGATTGCTAATTATTTTCCAGTTTTCGAGTTTAATCTCTATAGCGAACTAAGCACTATCATCAACAACTTAGCTATTGATGGAAATGATTTAGCAATCAATCCGCGTCAGTGCTTACAGCATTGGTGCGCTGAGCATTTATTTGAGAATTTGCTGGACATGTGCTTGGTCGTTGATCGTCTAAAACGCCAAGAAAACCTGCCAGCTCAATGCCAGCGTATGATGCTGCTGTTCCGTCAAATTTATCATGCCTGTTTGCATGTTGGCCTAGAGACTGCTGCACAGTTCTGCATGACCTTGTTAGATTTATACAGCCGTGCTGAAATCGGTGCCGTAGCGGTCGATACCATGTTATTACGCAGCACTCAGTCCTTCATTAGCGATATTGAATTTGCTTTGGACTCTGAAAAATTTGATGAATCTCCCGATAGAGCGCAGCTTAAACAGTTGTTACAAGTGAGCCCTGAGGTAACGCCTGAAAATAATGGCAGCTTATCATCGTCGCAAATCGTAACCCGCTTAGGATTGCCAAATTCCTTCCATAATATCTTAACGCCAGAAAGCATTAAAACGGTATTAACTGCCCTAGAACAAGGCCTGCAGTTCTATATTATTCGCGCCGATTTGAATCAAGATGAAAACTTAGCTGACCAATTTATTACTTGGATTAGTGAGGGTGCTGCTGAAGTGATCAGCAATGTCACTTTTTATGATGGCAAAGAAACTTTATACGATTTTTTTATCGCCAGTAGCCTGCCTGAAAAAGCCATCACTTTAGCCTTAAACATGCTGGATCCCACAAACCAACAATTGAGGCTTGAAGCGGTATTGATTGATAGTATGAATCCACCACTCAATACCGAAATCGATCCTCAACAAGAGAACAGTGAAAGTATTATTTCACAAAGTGCTTTGTCGAGTGAAATGCTGGAAATAATTGGCGAGCTGGTCACAGGCCAATCGATGGCCCAGCATCTGCTTAACCATCTATTTGAGACTGATTTAGTGTATACCGTAGATACTATCGTTCATGATGCTGGACAGCAATGGCATCTAGCAAAAAACTCAGTAACACAGGTTTTAGAATCTAGTCAGGAACAATTAGAAAAGCTGATCCAACTAGAAACACATCACACCGCCTTACTCAACCGTTTGCAAGACGAAGCCATTCGTTTGCGCGTGAGACCTGCGGCTTTATTGCTAGAACCTTTACAGGCCTATTGTGATGGTCTGGCTCGACAAGCTGACCGACAAGTCAATTTAACCACGAGTGGTGATGAAATAGAGTTAGATTTTAGTATGGTTGAGCAACTCAAAATCCCACTACGAAGTTTATTACAGATTTGCATTAATCATCGAATAGAAACACCTGAGCAACGACAGGCACTTTCAAAACCTGCAGTTGTTCAAATCAATATTCAACTCGTTCGTTATGTTGACCACATTAAATTGAGCGTATTTGATGATGGGACAGCTGTTTATGACCAGCAAAGTAAATCTGACGGCCATCTGATCATGGAGCAGCAACTTAACGAAATTCGTCAGCAACTCCAAATTCAAGGAGGCAACCTACTGGCAACAACGACATCGGGCTTTCAAATCACCCTGCCCTTGGCTATGGTGGCAGTGGAAGGCATGGTAGTGCGTGTTGATGCCGTTCAATATGTTATTCCTATTCAAGGCATTCAAACCATCATTCGCTCTGAAGCCGAACAAATGATGCAAGTATCTGCAGATGGCGGTAAGCCTATGTTGCGTTTATCGGCTGAGGATTTAATACCCATACAATTATTGGCAGGACGACATGACGATCAGGCTCTGCAATATCCAACACAACGCGGTTTGTATGTGATTGTTCGAGGTGACCAGCAGCGACTTGCAATAGTCGTAGATGAACTGATAGGCCAACAACAAGTGCTGATTAGACCACTGCAGGGCTATCTAGCATCGATACAAGGCGTAACCGGCTGTGCATTACTTGCCAGCGGTGAAGTGGGCTTGTTATTAGATATTAGTCATTTGTTGGGGCTTAAATCGGCTAATCTTGGTGATTAAATAGCAATTTAGGTATTTTTGTAATGATATTCAGTAGGATGGAGATAACGGGTTTGCGCCCATTATCTCCACCCACACCAACTGACATAGGGTTTTCCCCTGCTAGCTGTACATATTAGGGCGCGAAGACTCAACTGCATCAAGAACAGATGCTTTAGTCATATAGCTCCTATTGCCGAGAAAATTAATTCGGCGAATTCATTTATGAAATAAGGCCAGCAAAGGGAAAAACATCTCTTCTGCAGACAAACTATGGTAAGTCCTTCAATTTAAAAGTAAAACACCAATACTTAAGTCCAAGAATAACAAGAATAAACACTTGATATGCTAGCAAAAATAATTCCGAAACTTTAGTTTATCAGCACTTTATATTACAGTTTCCAACAATGACAGCTCGAAAGCTTTGATACAACACCATTAATTACGGGATTGGCTGTTGTATTAACACAGCGATTAAGAGAAAATGCTTAAATTGACAGACCGATAAAAATAATTTTGAAAGCTAAATTAAACGTCATAGTAAACGACTCTTGCGGCAATTCGGGTCATCGCCGAATATGAAATTACTCGCCACAGAAACTGTTCTTAAGCAGGCACAAAGATTGCCAATGAATTGGCAATTAATAAGTTTATAACCTAGGAAAACTTACCCATGCCTCCACAAAAAAATCAGCAATCCATAGTGTTCAGTGCCGGAGAATCTTCTGGTGACCAACACGCTGCCAATATGTTTTTGGAGTTGAAAGCACAGCAGCCCAGCATTAAAGGCATGGGTATGGGAGGGGCAAAAATGGCACAGGCTGGTATCGATATTCGCTATGATTCTGCGGGTATCGCCGTAATTGGGGTGATTGAAGTCATTAAGCATTATGGTGAAATTCGTAAAGCCTTAACACTCATGCAACAGCTCGTGGCAAGCGAACGTCCAGATTTGCTAGTCTGTGTTGATTATAAAGAATTCAATCTTAAATTAGCGCGTTTTGCCAAACAACTGGGGATCAAGGTATTGTTTTATGTAAGCCCACAAGTTTGGGCTTGGCGACCAGGTCGTGTAAAAACTTATGGGAAAGCCATCGATATGATGGCAGTGATCTTCCCTTTTGAAACAGCTTATTATGATGCCGAACAGGTACCCGTGCGCTATGTCGGGCATCCTTCTGTAGACAAAGTCCACCCTAACCATAGCCGATCTGAAAACTGTTATCGCTTTGGCTTAGATGAAAATAAAGCGATCATTGGTTTATTACCAGGTAGTCGCGCCAATGAAATAAAACGTTTATTGCCGATTATGTTATCCGCTGCAGAACAATTACAAACTGAGTTAGCTGATGTGCAATTTATATTGCCTCAAGCCGACTCGATTAGTGATAGCTTATTAAACGATTATTTAAACGCTTCGAGTTGTCGCATTACCGTTATAAAAAATCAACCTTATGATGTGATGCAATGCTGTGACGCCATTATGACCACATCAGGTACTGCAACATTAGAAGTCGCTTTAATGACTATACCGATGGTGATTACTTATAAATTAGCCGCTATAACTTATTGGCTAGGTCGATGTTTGGTTAATACGCCTTTTATAGGTTTACCCAATATTGTTTTAGGTAAACTGGCTATTAAAGAATTGATACAACACGCAGCAACGCCCGAAAACATTGCTGCCGAAGTTATACGAATATTGCTAGATAAATCTTATGCAGATGAAATGCGAGCCAATTTACTTTTAGTTAAGGCGCAACTAGGGCAAGGCGGTGGTTCTAAAAACATGGCTAATTTAGCTCTGGAAATGCTGAAACTTAACTGATTAATGGAATTTTTAGCTTATAAGATAAAAAGTTTTAGGCCGGATAAGACTTTACGAGCGTAAGCAAGTAAAGCATTTCCGGCCTAGACTCTGCTCAGATTGTCTAAAACTGTAAATGGTAGGATGGCTAGAACAAAGTAAAAAACATCAAACGCATATCACACGATGGATTACGCTAACGAGACTGTGAAAGTATTATGATTTTAGCGCCCCCCTTTGTAAAATGGGGATCGAGGGGAGTTTTTTGTATTATAGACTGATGTTACGCAGTAACGTGGCTTTACTCTCGTTTGCCGCGCCGAGCACCGTAGGTTTTGTTGGGACTAGCCCGAAGGGGCGCGGCATGGATGCCGCGCGTCGGCAGGAGGGCAGGAAGCCCTCTCTACCGCCCCTCGATAAAACCGAGGAGCGCAGGAAGAAGCGGTAATCGAGCCGCCTTTTCTTTGGATACATTCTTTTGGCGGAGCAAAAGAAAGTATCTCGCCTTCGGGTGCGAATACCCGATTAACACATCGTCGCGATAGCGACCTCATTATGTGAGTTTTTTTAAACCGCTGAATGGCGACTGCGTAACATCAGCTATAGACTAGTAATATTTAATGATTATTTTTAATAGACCCAATCTCCCCTAACCCCTCTTTGCTAAAGAGGGAAAATAAAAAGAATACTTTTACAATCTCTAACGCCCTACCCATCCTACGTAACTATCTGCAAATAAATACTATACACTATTAACCTTTGACAACACCATCAACGCAGCATGGAGATCATTATGAAAAATATCACTGCATTATGTTTAGTTATTACACTTATTGGCGTAATGACTGTAAATCCTGCCTGGGCTGACCGTTTTCACGGTGGAGGTCATTATGGTGGCGGCCACTATGGTGGGGGGTACGGTGGTGGCTATAGAGGTGGTCATCGTGGCTACGGCTACGGTGCACTAGGTTTAGGACTGGGCTTAGGTTTGGGATACGGGATTGGTAGTTATTATGGCGGCTATAATAATTATGCTTATCCACCTACAATCGTTGAAGTTCCAGTTGCACCACCTGTCTATATACAGCAAAGCCCAGCACCTGTCGTACAACAAGCTCCTAGCAATTATTGGTATTACTGCCAAAACCCAAACGGTTATTATCCTTATGTCAGAGAATGCCCTAATGGCTGGCAGCAAGTAGCTCCCACACCGCCCGCGCCTCCTCAATAACTAGAGATTATATATGTCACGTTTAATTACCATAGCTACTAGCATCACTTTACTGATGATACAAGGCTGCGCCAGTATTCCTACCGGACCCAGTGTTCTGGTACTACCTGGCACGGGCTTATCATTGGATCAATTTGATAAGGATAATTTTATCTGCCAACAATTTGCTAAACTTGGGACGATGCCAAACCAAATAGCGCCAAACATTGATCACTCTAACGCCTCTACCTCTATTTATGAGGATCAGCTTCACTACGATATGGCCTATATACAATGTATGTACGCAAAAGGTCATCAGGTTCCTGTTTATGGACAGCTCACTGGCGTCACTCCAGCTCAAATAACATCACCTTACCCACCTGTTCCACCGTTTGCGCCTAAACCTAATAGCTTAATACCTCCGCCTTCTGTACAAGGCCATCAATAACAATAGCAAACTTAACCCGCTTTAATAGTTCCAGTCGTTAACGTAAGTGCCTTCTCATCTCATGAAAAAAATGACCACTAAATTCTCTGCAATTACTCTTAGCCTGCTTATCACCTGCTTAATGACTGCTTGCTTTATGGGACCGACGCCCTTAACACCGGAACAGCAATCAGCAAAAATTGATGTATCTATCGCTAATGGTGGCTATTCTGCTGTGCTCAATTATGACGTAGAGTCCATCACAGAAACCTGGCAGCATGATGACCAAGGTATTCAGATAACCATGATGACTCCTGTTGTTCCTGGCAATTATCCTCTTATTATCTATTTACCAGGATTAGGCGAGTCTTCAGAGACAGGTAAACTCTGGAGAGAAGCTTGGGCTAAAGCAGGCTATTCAGTCTTCAGTGTGCAACCTAAAAGTCTTGGTGACGCGCTGAAAGGCACACCTAAAGTAGCGCCACCCAAAAGTAGCTCATGGTTTAGTAAAGACTACGATAATTCCGCTGCACAAAAAGATATTAGAAACAGTGATCTTCGCTACTTAGGGCATCAATACTTTTCACAAGAACAACTGAGCAAACGCATAAATCAGGTACTATGGGCTTATGCACAACTTAAACAACGAAATCAAAGCAGACTAGGCTTATTTGCAAGAGCCGATTTATCAAGAGTAGTGATCGCTGGTTATGATATAGGTGCACAAACCACAGCTGCTATGATAGGTGAAACCTATGATATCACCCTGCCCTCAACAACAGATTTTAAACCACTAGCAGCTATTTTATTAAGCCCTGCCGTAGATATGGCATTAGGTGACATTACCACGCGGTACCAAAACATTTCCCTTCCCCTACTTGCTGTAACAGGTGCAGAAGACGATGACCCATCCGCTATCAGCACACCTTTTGCACGCACGGCTATTTGGGAATATTCTCCACCGGGAGATAAATGTTTATTAGTTTTAAAAAAAGGCAGTCATCAGTTACTGTCTGGCAATAATTTCAGCCAAAACCAAAACCAAGATCCAAACTCTAATCAAGATTCATCAGAGGACACAGAATCGAACAAACAATCTCACTTCACCAACCAATATGGCGGAGGCGGAAGTAACGGTAGAAGTAGGAGCGGCTCTCATGGCGACAATACTGGAAATGGGATGATGTCTAGAGATAAAGATAGATCTAAAGTTAATGGTAATCAAGATTATGCCCAGGTGGCCGCTGTCTATAGCGTTTCCAGTGCTTTTTTAGATCACATCTGTAAAAAAGACAATGTTGCTCGCAGTTGGTTATCCAATAAAGCCAATGTATGGCTAAACAAATCAGCCACTTTAAAATTAAAATGAAGTTTAATAGACTCAAGTTGGTGTAGCAATCAAGTTTTAGCTTGACATACAACACTTATGCCAGACACATTTTTAATTATTTCCATTTAGAATACAATCTATACATCAATCACAGTATTGTCATCAAAAAACAAGTTCGCTATAGTCAGCCCGTCGTTTAATTAAAAGGGCTAAAATATGAAAAACTTACCTAAAGATAGTGGTATAGCAGCAACCATTATATTATCAATCGTGCTATTTATTTCCGGCGAATACACTGTATCAGCAGGCTTATTTGCCATCGCAATTATTTTCCTCAACATCAAAAAACATCGCAATCGCTTTAAAATTGACCAATTTTCATGGCACTAAATTAAGTCACAGTCGTTATTTTGTAAATTTATTATGTCGAGGTATTGATATGTTAGAGGTTGTAATACTTTTCATAGCATTGCTTTTTATTGCCATAATTGGCATGCGTTCCGAAGTCGATCAAGACAGCTCAAAACTAAATGTTTCTGAGCAAGTATCACCAGAAAATACATTTCTTACGCAGTTACAGCATAAAGTAGAAACCTCTCTTCAACCAAGGCCTAGCGATGCCACATTAAACCGCCATTACGATGCTCTAATAAGAGCAGAACTAGATGCTCATCTGTCCTCAATGCCAAATTCATAGACTAAAATAAACTATGGCGGATTTGATCAACATATCCGCCATAGTCAACTCCTGACTAAATACTGTAAACACTTTAATATTAGTGCCACAATCACACCAACAGCTTTTGACAAGCTAGTTATCAGCAGGTAAGTTATTAATATAAATCCTTTATTTTGTGTTTTTTATAATGTCTTCAGCACACCTATAAGATTTAAAACAAATTAATTTTCTTGCTCTAATAAGCCTACCAAATGGTTAAGAGCAGCACTTTTGGCGATTATCATAGGCAATACAGATGAATAGCATGACACTTAAAAGCATTAAATTGCTCCTCGAAATAAATTTCTATATCGCAGTTTTTCTTCTTTTAGCCGGTTGCGTATTGTCTGTTTCTGACAGTTACTCAATATTTGAATTTAACGAGGATTTGTATGGTGCACTGGACAATAATTTACGCATAATCATGATCTATCTGGCCATGACTGAAGTAGCCATTTTAATTTATTGCACCTTCAGAAATAACTTCCAGATAATGATACCCGTTGGTTTTTTTCTACTCATGATGATCATTTCAATGAGGCTTTATGGTGAAATCAATGACATTGCTATTGATGAAAATTTCTCACCATTTTTTCTTTATACTGGCTTATCTCATCTTTTATATGGCGCAATGCTTCGCATTGAAAGAAAAATGACTAATAAGCATCAATGAAAAAGAAAACCTCCGACGCGCGGCAAACGAGAGTATAAAGACAGTTACTTTAATAAATTCGTATGACTTTTATGCCATTTGACAATCCGCTTATTTCAGATACTTTGTATTAATAATAACAATGCAATGGAGTTTGATAATGAAAAGATACAATGGTTTTACGATAGCTGTTTTAATGCTGGTAGCTAGTCAAGCTGGGGCTTACGGTGTTGGAGATAATAGCCGCAGTGGTAGTGTAAATACCTGTACTAAACCACGATTTACAGATTTTTCTCCAGAAGATAAAGCCGAAGTAGCACCAGGATCAAGCTTCTCTTTTAGAGCTTCTGGTAATACACATCCTGAAACAATCAAAGTCACCGTTAAAGGCGTACCCGCTACTATTGAAATAGGGCCAAAAACTGAAGGCGCCAGTGTCAGTGTTCATGGAACACTGCCAGCCGAATTAAAAGATACTTATGCAAAAATACTCATTGATGCTCAAAGTAATTGTAAAGGCTCTAGCGGCTGGCTAGTAAAAATAACCCAATAACACTATAAAAAATAACATAGGGGCTTATCAACTTAAGACCAGATATGATTAAGGCTTAACCGTTCATCCTGAGCGTGTCGAAGAATTTACGGTTAAGCCGCTCAAGGTTCTACTAAGCTCACCACGAACGGCAGAAACTTATATCTTACGATCTTAAATTTGTATCCATTTAGTGAGCGTTAATTTATTTCGAATCATGCCTAACATGTTTTAACTTATTTTCTATTCCTGTAAAAAAACTATTTGAAAGCAGCGCTGGATACAATGAAAGCATAATCACCGGAAACCAACGTAAATGCATAGTTAGTAATAAACCTAAATGAAACAATACCCCTATTAAAATGCTCGATCTGCGTGTATAGGGATTGAGCAATAATACCGGAAAAAACAATTCCCAATCTCTTATAAACCAAGTAAGTCCAGCTAATAATGATTTTATTAAAGGGCTATCAATAATTCCCCAACCATTCCATCGTGAATATTCTGGATGAATTAAAACATACTGAATAATGCTGCCATCATTCCATTCAACACTATGAAACTTAACCCAGCCTGATACAAAATAAATTAAAGCAATTTGAAACTGTATCAAACGTAATGGCCAAACAACAACGTGTTGAGATGCTTTTCGTATATAGGCATCAACTGACCAACAATTTGCACACGGCGATAACATCAAATAAAAACACATCATTTTAAGTATCGCATCATCACCATCCATTAATAATGGATTTCGATTCCACAAAGACACCCATATCAGCCATGTTATAAAGGCAGTGTATCGACTCTTCCAACCTATCATCATAAGAAAGGCACTTAATATGCCTAGAACAATAACGGCATAAGCTAATGTGGTGAAACTCCAATTTTCATGGATAAAAAATATTGACCAACTTCCACCATTTTGATTTGCTATTTGTTGAATATCACCTAACCAACCTAAACGACTAAATTGGCTGTCCACATAAGGCAAAAACTCTAAAAAATAAACGCATGATAAGCCGCCAAATAAAATCCTTAAAGCAGCATATTGCTTGGCGTCAATTGGGTTAAACCATAGATAGTTCCATACACTTTTCATTAATAACGTTCCCAAAGTATCTTATCTATACGGTAACCCGATTTTGGCATTTCTTTAAGATCAGGATAAAGCTCAAATTGATGAGCTAGTAATTGCACAGAAACATTGTTAGTAATTCCTTCAGATTGATGACTTTGGTAATATTGCCCAAAAGCCTGCAAAAAATCGGGATCGTTTAAATTGATCAAGGTTTCCGTTAAGCGATAATAGCGACTGCTATTACTAACAATCATAAAAGTATCAAAATCATGCTTTAAGTTACTAAATAAAACAGGCCCTTTACAGCTTATTTCCTCAGATTTATTATCCCTATTAAGGCTATTACAAACTGATAAATATTGATGAAACTTAGGGCTTTGTGGGGCAAAAAAGTCCCAGTATTGTTGGGAAGCAGTGATATCAATGTAATGGTTTAAAAAAAGAACTGGCCAAGTATTTTCAGCAAATCCTAGCCATTTAAAAACCTTAGATTCTATAGTCGTTTGCTTAACATCTTCTGCAATCATACCTTGAAAACTATGTGGCAAGGTCCACCAAAAAATGGCAGTCATATGCAACAAACAAAGAACAGGGATAAAAAACTTTTTTATATTCACTTTCATTCGCATAATTACTATTTGGCTTGATAGGTTTTTTAGCTTTCCTCACACCATGGAGGTTGCTTTTATAAAAATTGCTTGTATAACTTTATCACCATAGTGCTAAAGCGCACATTTTCTTAGGAGGAATTATCATGAAAATATTAACAACATTAAGCGTTCTAATTTTTTTCTTTTTATTGATGTTAGCCAACTGTAGCCGCGGTTGTTCACCAGCAATGTTTTCAGTGACATTATTTCCTATACTATTGATCTCAGCTTTTATTTTTTACCGCTTATCTGCAAAAAAATCTAATTAAATATGACTGACTTTTTTGACGTTCAAGTCATAACAATCAGTGATTTAAGGTCAGACCAACAAGGTATTTTAATCTCAGATTTGGCAGAAGTTATTTGCGAAGTATTTAGTGAACCACCCTGGAATGAAAGCTTTTCAGCTGCAAGAATCATGTTTGGACTGGGTGTAGAAATGATGAGAAAAAACACCATACTTGTCATAGCAAAGCATAAACAAGAAGGTCATATTATAGGTTACCTGCTGGGCCAAGAGTTGGTTGTTAAATCTGATGATCCTCGTGACCAGACTTTTTTTAAGATTTCTGGTAGCTACGACTTAGATTATCTCGGTAACTATAAGCTGAGAACATTTTATGTGGGTGGCTTAGGTGTAAGAGCAAAATACCGTAGATTGGGTATCGCAGAGCAGTTATCCTACACATTGTTATCAGAGTTACGTCAGCATAAATTTGATTATCGGCTCGGCCGGACAGACCAGCATGCTCATGGAATGCGCAATTTGTATATTAAACAAGGATTCAAAGAACTGCCCGTACTTGACATTACTTATCCAAAGCGCAGTTACTGGTTGTTATCGTTAAATTAACACAGACAATAATTTTGCTCTGCTAACTTCACGCTACTTAAAAGAAAACCAGTTGCCTTGAATAATCCCCCTAAAATCTAAGCTATATTAACAACAAAACCAAGTGATTTTGGTGATAACACTATGAGTCAATTAAGCCTAAGTCAGTTATTACAAACTTTTCCTAATTCTGGGGAATTAATTTGGATAGGAGTTAGACCCAGCAAAGGCGATGCTATGATCGTGGTAGATGAGGTTTTAGCTGATGCACGATCAGGTTTAATAGGTGATCGATATAACGGCAATAGTGGACGTAGACAAGTGACATTATTACAGTATGAGCATTTAGCGGTACTTGAGTCCATGCTAAATCAGTCTATTGCTCCAGAAATTTTAAGACGTAACTTACTGATAAAAGGCGTTAATTTATTAGCCTTAAAAAATTGTAAATTTAAGATTGGCGCAGCGATATTTCAAATGACTGGCTTATGCCATCCCTGTTCAAAGATGGAAAAAACATTAGGCCCTGGCGGTTATAATTCCATGCGAGGTCATGGTGGAATTAATGCACAAGTATTACAAGGTGGGATAATCCGATTAGGCGATCAAGTTACGATATTAAAAGATTAACTATCACTAGCACAACGACAAATAAGGTGTATTTTTGCCTTTGGCCAAAAATACAAGCAATCATATTACTTAAATATCAGTACCTCAGAAGAACTATTCCTTGATCTGTTTTTTACCTGTAAGCGGCAAACGATAGCGTGCAAAAATACAATAGAAAAACTCCAAAAAACCTAATAGATAAGGAACTTTCTCTATGATTGGAGCAATGCGTCGATAGTAAGGTAGATGCTTCCAAACTTGTAAAAAACCAAGTACACCTGATTGCAACTGTTGATTTTCGTCAAGCACGTGCATACGATCCATGGCTTCCTTATAAGTTAAGCCCGCTTTCTCTAGGGCAACCTTATCATGGGCAATATCCACCCAATTGATATTACCTTGTTTATCGAGCTTTTTCATCGCATTGATTTCAATGTTACAGATGGGGCATTCACCATCATGAAAGCAAGTAACTTTGGACATAGTGACTGTTTTAGAGGACTGTATTTCTGTCATGTTCTATCGGCTTAAGGATGTTGATGCGGCACTATACGTAACTTACTTAAATCATAGCCAAGCTTTGCAACGGTAGCTGTGAGTTCTTGATACTGACTATCATCAATAATAGGTGTACGCGCCATAATCCAAACATAATCTCTCGCATTTCTTGCAATGATAGTGCTGCTATAATCCTTATCAAGATAAGCAATAATATATTCAGCCTTAAACGGCCAGATGAATTGCATACCCCATACTGAATTTTCAGTATTATCAACCACAAAGCCATGTGGATTATATCTTTTCTCAAGCCCTTCGAAACCACCCTTACGAAAAACGAAAGTCGTATTAATAGTGCCGTCTTTTTCAAGCTGATAAGATTCAATAGCACTATAGGCCTCAGTCTCAATAAAGGTAGGAATACAAGCAATCACATACCAGTCCCCCATAAATTGATTCAAATTAACAGATGATACCGGTTGGATTGGCGACAAGCTTTGATTGCTACAAGCACTTATTAACATTGTAAATAGTCCGGCTAATAGCTTGATTACTTTGATTTTCAATTTAAGACTCCCGTTTAAACATCATAGCCATTAAGGCAAGTTTTTGTCGCCTCTACAGTTTTTCTACTCTTTTACTTAATGGCATTGAGTCTAAAGATTCAAGCATTTTCCACCTTAAATATAAAGAACTTAATATCACCTCTACAAGATTGTTATAACTAATACGCTCAATCAATCTAGCTTATGCTTTAGGCCACCAAGGAATAAATAGGCTAGTGGTTTTTTGATACAACCGATAATTTTCGCCACGACTACGTAGAGCCTGTTGCTCAGTAAACGGGATACCTGTTAACCAAAATAAAAAACAAAACATGACAACAGGCGCCAACAATAACCAGTATTGATATTCACCGCCCCACCCCATCAACGGATAAGCGAACCAGTGTAACCATTCGAAAAAATAATTAGGGTGCCTCGAATATCGCCACCAACCTTTCTGGCAAGTCAAACCATGATTTTCGGGATTATTTCTAAAGACTGCCAGTTGATGATCGGCTGTCTTTTCTCCATAGAATGCAAAAATGGCTAATACTAAGGCTAGAAATATCAGATAACTTTCAGGGTTTGCATTTTGAGCAACCGCCCAAAACGGCAATGACAATAGACAGACAAATCCAGCCTGCAACAGAAAAAATAACAGAAATCCTAGTTGTACTTTATCTTTCATAGCTCTGCGCATAGCATGATAACGACCATCTTCGGCCTCTCTGAATACGCGCCCCTGCAAGTAACGACCCAAGCGCCAAAACCAACTAAAGGTCAACATACCTAAACTTATTTGTAATAACAAAGGCGCAGAGCCATTTAAAGCGTACCAAGGGCCGGCAAACATCATCCCGAAAGCCCATACCACATCAACAACACCGGCATTATCATGATGCTTTTGCCAATTCCAGGCCAACAACATGGCGATGACACTAAAAACTGCAACAACAATAATGCTAAACATCGGCTTCCTTCTCTTGTTTAAGGTGTTTCAAATGATTCGCCAACCAAAGTAGAAGCGGCAAGGCAATTGCCCAGCTTAAAGCCAGCCCTACACACCAAACTCGTGATTCACTAACGATATCAACAGCTCCAAAACGTGCTGCCGCTAAATAGGTTAATGGACTTCCAACTGCGGCTAACAAAGCCGCAAGTACTAAGCGAGATTGCAGCCAAGCCAAGGAATGATTAATGGTTAAGGCTAAACCTGCCCACAACAAGAGTATCCATAAGGGTGCTCGCTCTGATAAAGCCCAACCGCCAGAAAACTCAAGCCAACCTAACCTTACCCAAGTTGTGTCGAGTATCAATCCGATTAATACTGCGACCAGGATTAACTGAAAATCACCATAAACATGCCTGCCAGGTCGAAACTCCCAGAATGCAAAGCCGATCATCAATAACGGAGCCAAAAATAGCAACTGATGAGCTGCACCAATCACAGATCCAAACCATAAAACCTGCATCCAAAGCATATTGATCCAATTATTAAGATTCATAATTAGGTAACCATTGTTGACGACGATTAGCGGGTTTAGCTAAGAGTAACTGCACATTAGAAATAGATTTTTCTAAAAATCCACCTTCGCAATAACACAGATAAAACTCCCACATACGAATAAACTCTTCGTTATAACCTTGTGCCCTGACTTGATCCAATTCGGTCATAAAACGTTTGCGCCAATGATTTAAAGTCATGGCGTAACTTTCACCCTGATCTTCAAGATTAATGAGTCGTAAATCAGTGCTACGCGAAGCGCTGCCGACAATCGCACTTACACAGGGAATAAAGCTTCCAGGAAATATATAACGCTTAATGAAATCGACACTTTTTAAAGCTTGTTGATAATACCTATCTTCAATAGTGATTGCCTGAATCAAGGCTAAACCGTTGGGCTTTAATAAAGCGGCACATTGTTTTAAATAAGTATCTAAGTAGTGATGCCCCACCGCTTCAATCATTTCTATTGAAACTAATTTGTCATAACTGCCTTGCAAATCACGATAGTCTTCCATCAACACCGTAACTTGACCTGCCACACCCGCTTCGGCAATCCGCTGTTGAGCAGCCTGAAATTGTTCTTTTGAAATAGTTGTCGTGGTAATTTGACAACCATAATTTTTAGCCGCATAAGTAGCAAAACCACCCCAACCCGTTCCTATTTCAACAACATGATCCTCGGGTTGTAAATCTAACTTTTGACAGATGCGCTCAAGTTTAGCGGTTGAGGCATCTTCCAGACTCTGTTCGGCTTGATAAAAAGTCGCTGAAGAATACATGCCGTGTTGATCTAAAAACAGCGCAAACAAATCATTGCCAAGATCATAATGTGCAGCTATGTTTTTTTTGCTGCCTTGTTGAGAATTGCGATTTGCAAAATGCCACACTTTGAGCAACTGATTAGCCAGTGTCGCCAAACCACCTTCCAAGCTATCAAGCAAATCACGATTACGTACTAAAATTTGTATAACACTACATAAATCATCGGCCTGCCACTGCTGATCCATATAAGATTCAGCTGCACCTATAGAGCCACCTAGGCCAACTTGCCGATAAAAACTCATATCCAGCACCTCGATTCTGGCAGATAAACCATCAGAACTTTCAGACCCTAATTTACACTCACCCAAAGCATCGGAAATAGTTAATACGGCATTTTCTAAGTGGGCAAGTTTATCCAGAAATGCTTTGCGTAACAGCAAATCAATTCGTGAGGGGCTTTTGCTTAAAGAAGCGACGACTGCACTCATAGAATTCTCCAATAGATTATTCAGTTTTATGGTTTGGATGATCGTAAAAAGGGATACCTTTCAGCCACAACCTTAATGCCTGCCAATAGATTGAAAAAAGCACTGACAAGGTTAAAAAAGGGTATCTGAATGGCATCATATTCAGAACAGATTGATTCAATTCTTGGGCTTTTAATTGCAAAGTGGCATCAAAACAGCAGTCATTATCTTGTTGTAACTCCATGTGTATAGTCAGATTATTGTCATCTAAACTAAATTTCCAACGGTAATACTGTTCCATCGGCATAAATGGAGAGACATGGAAGGCTTTATCAAAACCAAACTCCCATTTATTATTTTTAACTGGACTATCGGCAGTATCTAATACATAGCAATAGCGCTCATTCCATGGCGTGTTATTAATTTCAGCAAGAATATAACGAGGCGTATTTGAGCCCTCGGGATAACAGAAATAAAAACTGACGGGGTTATAACAAAAACCTAAAAAGCGTAAATGTGTTAACAAGCAAATTCGACCGTTAAACTGATCGCCCGCATGTTCTTCTATACGTTTTTTTATAGCCGTCGACAAATCCTGCCCCGCATCGCCCAAATAGTCTTTTCGATAAAAACTGATTAGATTGAATCGTTCCAAGGACCAAAAAGGACTTAATGCCATGACCTGATCTAGCTCAGATAGATCAATCCAGCTCATGTAGATTCCATATTTAAAGCTGTGCTTTTTGGGAGAATAGCGACGATGACGAACCCAGCCCTTAAATAATCGACTATTTAAGGCGTTCATCTAGCCTCGCTTAAACGATCAATAATTTGTTGTGCACTTTTAGCACCATCTTCATGAAATCCCCAACCCCAATAAGCACCGGCATACCAAGTGTTATTAATACCATTAATCTCATCACGACGCTTTTGTGCAGCCAAACTTGCCGGTGTATAGACAGGATGATGATAATGCCTTTGCTGTAATATCTTTGCTGAATCAATTTGATCGGTGCAATTAAGTGTTACCAACAAGGGTTCTGGTGCATCCAAATTTTGCAGCATATTCATGTAATAAGTGACGGTACAACCAGACTGAGTTTCGCTAAGTTTAAGGGCATTCCAACTTGCCCAGGCTTTAGGATGCTTCGGCATTAAGTGGGCATCGGTGTGCAGTACTACATCGTTGTCTTGATAGGTCATGTTGCCCAGTATTTCTGTTTCTTGAACACTGGCATCTTGCAACAAACGCAAGGCTTGATCACTATGACAAGCCATAATAACTTGGTCATAGCGCTCTTGACCTTGATGGCTTCTTAAGATGACACCGTTTTTATCTCGGCTAACCGCCAACACGGGGCAATCTAAGCGGATATCACCATTAAAAGTGCCCTTAAATGCCTCAATATAACTAGAAGAACCTCCGCAAACAGTTCGCCACTCAGGTCTATTTTCGGTCTTTAACATCTGATGATTAGCCATGAAAGCTACAAAATAACGGGCAGGAAAATTTCTCACCAATTGCGGCGAACCAGACCATAAGGCACTCGCCATGGGTAAGATATGATCATCAATAAAGGTCTGACTGTATTGCTGTTGATCTAAATAGTCGCCTAATGTCAAAATATCATCGCTGCTTTCTAACAGCGAAGGCGCTTCACGGTAAAAACGCAAAATATCTTTAACCATGCGATAAAAGCGCGGCCGAAACAAGTTTCGTCGTTGGCAGAATAGCTTATCCAAGTCAGTGCCATTATATTCAAGACCCGAAATAGCATCGGCTACACTAAAAGTCATCACGGAAGGCTGCGATTCTACCTTCAAATCCTTAAGGAATTGGCAGAAATTAACGTAATTATGTTCGTTAAAGACTATAAAACCTGTGTCTACTGCATAAGTTTTCTCACCCAGATCGATATTATGCGTATCAGTATGACCACCCAGTATACTGTTAGCCTCATACACTGTAATCTGATGCTGTTTACTCAAATAATGGGCCGCATAAAGCCCAGAAATACCACTACCCACAATAGCTATCTTCATGATTGCGCCTCTTTTTGAATTAGATTTGAATACAAGCGATTAGCTGGAACTGGCTTTAAATCCCAGATGATGCCAAATAGTGACATCAACCTTAGCAGATAGTAGCTCATATCAATTTCCCACCAAAAAAAACCTTGCCGAGTCGATGCGGGATAATGATGATGATTATTATGCCAACCCTCCCCCATCGTTATCAAGGCAAGAAAACCATTATTGCGGCTATCATCTCCAGTCTGGTAACGTTGACGACCCCAAATATGAGCCAGCGAATTGATAAACAATGTGCAATGTATCAAAACGATAGTGGACACAAAGTAACCCCAAATCAACATTTGCGAGCCATTAGTCTGTAATTCTGGATAGGCGTATTCTAAGTACTGACCTAGGAATAACATAAAGAACCCGTAAATTATCGGCACCAGCGTGTCAAATCGATCCAGTAGAACTAATTCAGGGAATTTAAACAAATCGCGTACACAATGTTCTTGGGTACTAAAGTTCTTAAGACATAAAAACCAGCCCATATGGCTCCATAAAAAACCTTTTCTAGGGCTATGAATGTCTTTATCTTTATCAGAATAAATATGATGACGACGATGGTGCGAAGCCCACCAAATAGGTCCGCGCTGAGTAGCTGTTGCACCTAGCACTCCGAATAAAAACTGAGCAAAACGTGATGTTTTAAAAGACTTATGAGAAAAGTAGCGATGATAAAAAGCGGTAATGGCAAACATACGCAGCAGATAAGATGCCAAAGCGACCCATAAGGCAACGGGGCTCCAGCCCACTACTAAAACCAGTAAACAGACCAGATGCATTAAAATAAATGGAATGACCCGCATCCAATCGATACTTTCACCGACATTATCAGTTATTTTTACATTGCTATTATCAAACCAAGCAAATACTTTAGTAAACAGGTTTTGCCAAGACATCAACTACTCCAACGTTAACACTCTAATTTTTATTTTGTCTGAATGAAGCACAAACACCTATCCTGAACAGCTACCCTAAAATAACCAAAACATCTTTAATGCTAATCTTTGAATCTTAGTTTTTTACGCAATTCTTTTAAAATAAAATCAGCTTTAAACATAACACAAGCTTATAAGACGTCAACACCCTGCACTGATATTTTCATGTCGATTTTTATACTAGGCACATGCTTTTTTATTATTTTTTAAAACCTGCAAAGAAAGCCAATTAATGCCATTAAAGCACTTGCCCCCATCGACTATTCAAATAGTCACGACGAGTATCAAATATTCTGTCAAGTTTACTCGCTATCAAGACTGTATTAAGACACTGTCCTAGCCAACCCAAGGGCATTGCATAACACATGATATCTTCAAGCATTAGTCCATTTTGGGTTTCAGTCAAACATACTTCATGACTCCAAAACTTGAAGGGTCCAATACGCTGTTCATAAACAAAGCGCTTAGGCTCATCACAATGACTAATTTCTGACAACCAGCTCATAGGAATTCCAAAAACCGCTTTCATTTGATAACTGAGCATCAAGCCACTATAAATTTTTTCCGGTACTTTAGAATTGATGGTCACATGAAAAAAATCAGGAGTAATGTCATTCAGGTGATAGGGAGATGATAAAAAATCCCAAGCCTCCTGAACACTTAAACTAAGGTATTGTTGACGATAAAGCTGGTAAATTTTCATAAAATTTATGCTACCAATGTATATCTACCGAACAATTTAAATGACTACTTTACAATTTGAACATTAATTAACTTCAAAGCGATTTCGAAAGCATCGCGCAATGTAGATGTGGTTTTTATTTCACCTGTGTTTACACCTAGCTCAACAATAGTTCGTGCAATAGCTGGAGATATTCCAGAAATAATTGCTTCACAACCCATTAACTGGGTTGCTTTAGTGATTTTTATTAATTGATTCGCTACAGCCGTGTCTATAGCAGCAACGCCACTAATATCTAAAATAAATACCTTAGTTCGATCTTCAGTTATTTTAGACAGCGACTTATTCATGATGTCTTGACTGCGACTTGAATCCAAAATGCCTAATAAAGGTAATAGTAAAATCCCTTCCCAAATAGGTGTTATTGGCGTAGACATTTCCATCATGGATTTGTGGCTATCTAATAATTTCGTATTTTTAATGCTAGCTATTTCATCCATAACTAAATAGGTATCAAGAAAAATATGCCTAGTTAAAGCATCGACCATATCACCGACATTCGCGGGCATTGGTTTGATATTCCGAAGCATATTTGACAACAATTGCGAAGACATCGTCATGCCTGCGAAATAAATATCGTTTGGTAAACCAATACTGGCATGGACTTGGCCAATATAGCGTCGGCTTTTCACATAATCATCGTTAATATTGGCGGCAAAAAAACCTTGCCAATGGAAAAATTGCTGCTTTTGAACTTGTATTAAGTTGCTAGCGTTTGAACCAAAAAACTGTGAAAACTCTTCTTGCTTGTTTAGCCAGACATACCATTCATCAATAAACTCAGGCAAATGCTCAGTTAGTAATTTTCCTGCTTCACGAACATACTCAATATCAGCCTCAGTAATATTGAATTTATTTTTAAGACGCTCTATTTTATTGTTGTTCATATTTATGCCTTGGGTTTACGACTGCAATTGTTTTTCGACGTAAGAAAAAAAAACTCCATACCTACAGAACGAGATGAAAGCTTTTAATATTAAACCATTGTTAGTCATTGGAGCTTTAAAAATAACGAGCAATTAAGAAAAGATCACTACGTTGCAATAAATTAAGACCATGGACTTATGGTCAAAATACGACTACCTATACTTAGTTATACTTCAAGAATCGATTTTTGATAACACACAGATTACCTAAAATCCTATCAAATTCAAATCGAATAACCTATTGATAAAGCTAAAGAGCTTAAGAAAAACTATATGTAAAAATTAAATTTTTTTACATATAGTAATGTTGGTGAATTTAGGTCTAAGAGGAGTTCATCTAAAGCATAACTAACCATAATATTTAGTTATCTTCTTACATAGGGAACTCTGGAAACAATTGAATTGTTAACCATATTACTACACAAGCAACAATCAATAATGTGGTTAAGATATTTTTTTGGGTTTCTTTATCATTATTATCAAACATAATTATTACCTTGATATGTCAGCACAACAAAATAACAGTAATGCGAGTCACTTTAGGGCTGCTTGATTGTGATTTAAATTATTGGGAGATAAAAAGGTTTGATCAGACTGGTCTTAAATAAGAGACCAATCTGATCAAGTTTTTTCTTGTAACGCTATCTCCGACTAGAGGTATAACCGAATTCAGAATTAATGCAAATTAAAATTGTATGAGTTTTATGAACGCACTATCATTTTAAAAAACCCCAGCAACTCTTTACAATGTGAAAAATCAACTAAAACACCGATGCATATTAGTTATGAAGGACGGGGTTTATAAACCCGTTCCTAACGCATAAGGTTTCCAAATTATTGAAGCACCTAAACGTTTCAGTCGGGTTGCAAACCCCGATCAGCTACAAAAGTTTAGCTGTAGGCCGGAATAAGGCTTTATGAGCATAAGCAAATAAAGCGTTTCCGGCACAGGGTCGTTGTATATGCCGGAAACGCTTTTCTCGCTCGCGCTTGAAAAGTCTTATTCCGGCCTACAGCCATTTCCTTAATATTGTGATGCTGGTCGTAGGGGCGAATTCATTCGCCCTGTAAAATTAAGTTCGTTATAAAAGGGCGTATGCAATACGCCCCTACGGAGTTTTGCGTCAATGCCCACAGCTAAGCCTTTGTAGGCCGGAATAAGGCTTTATGAGCGTAAGCAAATAAAGCGTTTCCGGCACAGGGTCGTTGTATATGCCGGAAACGCTTTTGTCGCTCGCGCTTGAAAAGTCTTATTCCGGCCTGCAGCCATATCCTTAATATTGTGCTGCTGGTCGTAGGGGCGAATTCATTCGCCCTGTAAAATTAAGTTCGTTATAAAAGGGCGTATGCAATACGCCCCTACG
>CAIZMK010000200.1 GCA_903934035.1 uncultured Methylococcaceae bacterium | reverse complement strand
CAATCCGCAACGAATCTGGACGATATTTAATCACTGGATTAGTAAGGCGAGAGCTGCCGATGATCCAAGCGCAATAACCAAGCTCGGGGTTGATGAAACTTCGACGGACAAGGCCATCATTACGTCACACTAGGGGTCGATTTAGATGAGTCCCGTGTCATCCATGTCACCGAAGGCAAAGGCAAGGAAACTTTGAAAAGTATTCAGCAACACCTTGAAACTAAAGGCGTTGATTCGGTACAAGTGAAACAAATCAGCATGGATTTGTCGCCGTCATTTATAGCCGGTGCTGCCGAATCCTTTCCTGATGCACAGATTACCTTTGATAAGTTTCATGTCGTGAAATTATTGAATGAGGCTATGAATCAGGTGCGTATCATCGAACGTAAAGAACATAACGCACTGAAAGGCCGCAAATACACCTTTTTAAAGAACCGCGAAAACCTATCGAAGACCAAAAAACAAGCGTTGGATGAAATGATTAAACTGTACCCCACACTGGGAGAAGCTTACCGCTTAAAAGTGCTATTCAATGATCTCTGGGCAATGCCCGACAAACCGGTGGCGGACGCTTTTCTGAAGCAATGGTGTGCCGAGGTAGACGCTGCCAAAATTCCAGCATTTATGAAGTTTGCCAATACGGTTCGCGCACATTGGTCTGGGATTGTTCATTTCGTTGAGTCACACATTACTAATGGTATTCTTGAAGGCATCAATAGTAAGATTCAGCTGGCTAAGCGGCGAGCCAGAGGCTATCGCAATATCAATAATTTTATCAACATGATTTTTTTTCTTTGTGGGAAGCTAAAATTTGATTACCCACTGTATTTCACATAGAGCCAATACTTTTGTATATCGATGAGAACTGATCTTAAAAATAAGCGCTCAAAAGCGATGACTATGTTTATGAAAGATACCTACTACCACGCACATATCTTTCACCAGCATCAAGAAAGAATTAAAACTCAGGATTAGGGCCGTGCGAAATATAAACCATAAAACTATTCTTTTAAACTAGAGACTATTTATCTATATTTACAACTAATAATCTCTGATACTTTTTCCAAACTTAATAAATAATAACGGAAGATTTAGTTGTTTTCTTGATAATCTTTAATGCATCTATTGCTTCTTTTTCTTGTTCTATTCTATTTTCATCATCTTTTAACTCAAGATTGACGATAACATTTTCATTAAGTTGTCTGCCACGCACACCCACTTTACTTATTAGAGCAATGGTTTTTATGACATCGCCAATTACAACTTTATTCTCGCGAGTAACTACTTTCAATGCCGCAAACAGTTCTGGCATGCCGGTTGAAGTCATAGTTAATTTTTTAGATGTTTTTCCAGTCTCTGCTAACTTCTTCTTTTCTTCTAGAAGTTTAATTTGTGCATTTAATGCTTTAATTTTTTCATCATAGCTCTTTCTAGCTTTTACTGTTTTAGTGTTATTTTCCATCAATTAGTCCTTCAAATTTACAAAACCATTGTTATATCATAAAGTGATCGAACTGACTATCCTGCTTCGTACTAAACTTAGGTATTTTAGGGATATTATCTTGTTAGATTACTATAAAAGTGTGGCGATATTATAAATATCAGCCCGCAAAAGTATACTATCTATCACACATCAAATTGTTAGTTTGTGTTTATGTGTAGAATTTTAAAAACTCATTATTGCCAGACTACAATTTTCACATTACTATGCTCCTGCATTATTCGACACTCAGATTAAGCTTTACTGAATAAAATTTTAAGCAACTACTCACTTAATCACTATAAACGCCTTGTAAGTTACGCATAATTCTATATCCAAAGTAAACCGTGTCACTGAAATATGACGATTTTTGGAAGAATGATACAATTGGTAACATTTATCTTTTAGGGCTTTTGCTATGACAGCTTCATTACTTCATGATCTGGACTTTTATGCTTGGACGCAACAACAAGCTAATCTCCTTAAATCGGGTAATCTAGCTGATGTAGATTTCAAACATCTGATTAAGAAGATAGAGAGCATGGCTTCAAGCGAACGTAGAGAATTAATTAATCGACTTGCCGTTTTATTGGCGCAGCTCTTAAAATGGCATTATCAACCCTCTTTTCTTGGTCGAAGCTGGCAACTTACAATTAAAGAGCAACGACGCCAGCTACAAAGACTATTAAAGGATAATCCCAGTTTAGATGCAAGACTCGATGAATTTATCGCTGACGCCTGTATAGATGCTGTCTTATTGGCTGCTAAAGAAACCGGCATGAAAGAATCAGCTTTTCCAGAGCAATTCCCTTATATTAAAGAAAACCTACTTAACTCTGAATTTTATCCAAGGTTAGAGCATTAACGTGCATGTACAGGTCGAGATCTATCCCTACGGTGTTTAATATTTATGTAGGGTGGATAAGCGGAGTGCATCCACCATTATATCGGATGCGAGTTGCTTATCCTGCGCACAAGACTTCGAATATTGGGTTACAAAAAATGCAAACAAAAGTACGCTTTATTTTTTCAAAACATCGCCCATTAGAAACCCAATCAGGATCAAAAATGATTAAAGAAATTATATCAACACCACTAGCACCTCAGGCTATTGGTACTTATTCACAAGCAATTAAAGTCGATCACACGGTTTATCTTTCTGGACAAATTCCTTTAGTGCCAGAGACCATGACCATTATTGATGGCGATATCAACGCACAAATTACCCAAGTCTTTGATAATTTACAAGCCGTTGCTCAAGCTGCTGGAGGCGAACTGAGTGACATTGTTAAATTGAACGTGTTTTTAACGGATTTAGCACACTTCCCCATAGTTAATGAAATTATGGGTCGATACTTTGAAGCTCCCTACCCTGCGCGTGCTGTAGTCGGTGTTGCTGCTTTACCTAAAGATGTGGCTGTTGAAATGGATGCCATTATGTTTCTCAAGCCCCAGGAATATCCACTTTAAGAATTAATCCGCTATTTTACGGGTCATGAATCATCTTAACGTATCGGTTACTCAGTTAACAGGCATAGGTGCACAAACCGCACAGCGCTTAGAAAAACTGGGCATCCGTGTCATTCAAGATTTAGTTTTTCATTTACCGATACGTTACGAAGATCGTACCCACGTTACTCCAATCGGCTCTTTGATGGCTGGCATGACTGCTTTAATCCGAGGCCGCGTTGATTTTATCGATGTTTTACCCAGAGGTCGTAAAGGTTTGGTATTCAGAATCAGCGATGATACCGGCACTATCTCTCTAAAATTCTTTCATTTCAGCGCACATCAACACAACACTCTAAAACCAGGCACTTTAATCAGTTGTTTTGCCGAAGTTCGACACAGCTATGCCGGATTAGAAATGACTCACCCTGATTATCAAATTTTGTTTAATCCTGAGACCATCATTACTGAAACGCGCTTAACGCCGGTCTATCCATTAACGGAAGGACTAAGCCAAACTACCATCAGAAAAGCGATTAAACAAGCTTTAGCTCTGTGCGAAAATCAAACTGAGTTATTGATTGATTGGATACCTGAAGCCATCTTAAAAAAGCAGGCCTATCCGTCCTTAGCTGCTGCCATTCAAACGCTACATGCACCGGATGAATCCGTCACGCTAACAGCCTTACAAAACGGCACTGTGCCTGCACTTAAACGCCTAGCTTTTGAAGAATTAATGACCCATCAGTTAAGTATGCAAAAAGCCAAAAATAAAGCCAAGGCTTGGCGTGCGCCTAGCTTTTATGGTGATGACGCTGCCAGTGCTTTATTTTTAAATAATCTACCCTTTAAGTTGACCAGTGCTCAACAACGCGTTATTGCAGAAATTGCCGAAGACTGTCTCTCCACTCATCCCATGATGCGCTTAGTTCAGGGTGATGTCGGCTCAGGAAAAACCATTGTCGCCGCTTACGCTGCTTTATTAGCCTTAAGTGCTGGCTATCAAGTCGCGGTAATGGCACCTACCGAATTATTAGCAGAACAACATAAACGTAATTTCAGCCTGTGGTTTCAAGGCTTTGAAACTCAAGTCGTTTATTTAACAGGCCAGCTTAAAGGCAATGCTCGCAAAGAGGCTTTACAAAGCTTAGCCGATGGCTCAGCGGGTATTATTGTTGGCACTCATGCTTTATTTCAGGATAGCGTTAACTTTCATCGACTAGGTTTAATTATCATTGATGAACAACACCGTTTTGGCGTACATCAACGCATGGCCTTGCGTGAGAAAGGCCAGCAAGATGATAGCAGACCCCATCAATTAGTGATGACCGCCACACCGATTCCACGCACCTTAGCGATGCTGCAATATTCTGATTTGGATATTTCCATTATTGATGAACTACCACCGGGCAGAAAGCCAGTAGTCACTTGTGTTATTCCCTCCGAACGCCGCCAAGAAGTCATCGACCGCATTGAGCATTGGGTAGAAAAAAAGTTTCAGGTGTATTGGGTCTGTACACTGATTGAAGAATCGGAAGTCTTAGAATGCGAAGCCGCTGAAAAAACGGCTGAACAACTTACCTTAGCCTTACCCAAAGTGCGCGTTGCATTGATCCACGGACGTATGAAAACGGCCGATAAAGACGCTGTCATGCAGGCCTTTAAAAACCACGACATTGATTTACTGGTCGCCACTACTGTCATCGAAGTCGGTGTTGATGTACCCAATGCCAGTTTAATGGTGATAGAAAACCCCGAACGCTTGGGGTTATCACAATTACATCAATTACGCGGACGCGTTGGGCGCGGCGACAACGATAGCTATTGTTTATTGATGTATCAATCGCCGTTATCACTCACCGCCCGTCAACGCTTAGGCATATTAAGAGATAGCAGTGATGGCTTTGTGATCGCTGAAAAGGATTTAGAATTACGTGGCCCTGGTGAACTGATGGGCACACGCCAAACCGGTGCTGTGCATTTTAAAATTGCCGACTTAGCCCGTGACGCTGATTTGCTAGATGCCGTGCAACTAGCTGGCTCGCAACTTTACACCGAATCACCCCACGCCATACAACCGCTCTGTGATCGTTGGCTGGGCACATCGACTGATTATGCCGAGGTTTAGTTTGACCACATCTAGTTTTTTATTTAAACGCGAACCCTTATGGCAAGAAAACCGTCCAGGTTTACGCCATAAACTGCCCTTAGCTGTGCAATCTTGGACTTATGAATCGGGTTCCTTAACACAACGTTTACGCAATCATTATGGCAATGCTGTAGCCGTTAAAGTATTAGTACAGCGCTGGTGCACGCCTTTTTTAAGTGAGCGTCGATTAATGGGCTTGCAGGAACAACGCTACCATCTAGTTCGTGAAGTATTACTCCATGCCAACGACACACCGCTCATTTTAGCCCGAACCATAATTCCTGAAACAACTATCAAAGCCGTTAATAATAAATTAGCGCATTTAGGCAATCGACCTTTAGGTGAAATTATTTTCTCTTATCCCAAACTCGAACGTGTTGCAATGGATGTCAGCCTAATTAAACCGCAAACATGGACAGATTCAGCCTTGATCGAAGCCGATATAAAGCAAGAAATATGGGGACGAAGAACCGTGTATGGCATCGCCCATCATCAGATGCTAGTCAATGAATTTTTTTTACCGTCCATTTTAGAGCGAGTTTAACCGATAAACACCAAACTTAATTCTTGTGAGAGCGGCTGAGGCAGCTCCGACAAGAAGCTTATTATCGTTCTCACCACACAGGAGTCAGACAAAATGCGCTACTTACACACTATGATTCGAGTTAATAACTTAGATGAGTCTCTAGACTTTTATTGTCACAAACTAGGGCTACAAGAAAGCCACCGCTTTGATAGCGAACAAGGTCGCTTTACCTTAGTGTATTTATTTGCCCCGCAAGATGAGTCGCTCGCCTTAGCGAATCAAGCGCCGCTCTTAGAACTGACCTATAACTGGGATAGTGAAGAATATAGCGGCGGCCGAAACTTTGGTCATGTGGCTTTTGAAGTCGATAATATTTATGCAACTTGTGAAAAATTAATGGCTGCTGGGGTTTTAATCAATCGACCACCTCGTGACGGCCACATGGCTTTTATACGTTCACCCGATGGTATTTCTATCGAATTTTTGCAAAAAGATTCGCCCTTGCCTACTGAAGAACCTTGGTTGTCTATGACTAATACTGGTGCTTGGTAAGTCTTTATATAATTTCAGTATAGACACGACTGATGCCATATTTATAAATACGAAAATATGGCATCAGTTCAACGTTGTTTCTACCCTACCTCAAAGCCATAAACTGAATTACGCGTCTATAACTTAAGCCTATTAAGCGCTCAAGAAAACTTGAAGCATTCTAACAATGCAAGCGTCAAATATTTTTACATCTTAATATCCCGCATTAATTGGCCTATTGATTGATTTAGACAAAAAGGCTATCAACTTAAGAGGGATTAAGATGCAAGGTTCAACCTTATCTGTACCGCCTTAAGTTAGAAGAGCTATCAGCTTAACAAGGGACAAAACGCTTGTGTAGTTTCGTGCAGGGTATAAACCTGAAAATAGATGATATTTAAGAGCTGGACTTATCTATGACCGATCGGATTAGGCGCTAGCGGCAACCAGACCTCCACCCAATAACATTACTCACACAATCCAGTCTTAAATTGATAGCCGGCAAAAAAACATGTCAACTATCTTTACGTTAGTCTTATAACTCCAACTACACAGCCTTTAAAAACCATAGCAGCTTCAGCATAACTTTATTTAACTTATTAATTATATGAATTTAGGTATAGCTAAAGGCTTGATAAACATTCTCATTGAACTCAATCAATATCTTATAAATCAATAAATTAAATTTACAACATTCCATACATTATAGTTAGAAATAACCAGCGCACCAAATGATTGGCATACTGATTGCATTAAGTAAATTACTTGTTACACAACAAGTCATAGCGTCATTCTATACCAAGCATTTACTTTTATATGCTTAAACCTAGAGTGATTAAATGCTTAATTTAACTTAAATCTCAGGACATTATTATGAATAAGACCTTAATATCCAGCGCTATTATTGGCCTATTGGCTCTTACCGGTTCGATCAATGTTGCTAACGCAAATTTACTAGAAATTGTTAATGGCAGTGGTGGAGCGCCAAATCCATTATATCAGGAAGCCATCGGCGACCCAGGTGGCACCAATTATACAAACGCCCCTACTACAGGCGCCAGTGCTGGCCCGGGCATACCTAACAATCTTGGTGGCTGGCCTTCTTCTTCAAATTTTGCTGCAGATAACTCTTTTGGGGGAAATTTAGGCATCACTGGTTATGACGGTTCTTACCTTAAATTAGATCAAGCTGGCATGGTTAATTTCGAATTTATGGGTAAAGGTGATGCTGGGGATCATGATATCTTTCAACTATGGTTAAATGGCGCATGGACTACTGTATGGGATAACCAATCAACTAGCAATGGCACCTGCGGTGTAACAGGCACTACTCCAAATTGTCCTTATTCTGGCAGTTCTTTCAGTACATTTATTGATCCTACAACGAGTACATTTGGGAATAATTTAATCGCCTTTCAATTTAAAAACTTAACAACTGGAGGACTCACTACTAACGATGGCATTAATAACATTAAAGAAAACACCAATGGCCCAGCATACTTCTTAGGTGTAGATCCTTACTTAACAAGTAACCAATATCAAACCTCAGGCTCTGCGGTCTATGCTGGCCTTACTGATCTGCCTGGTGATACTGATCATGACTACGACGATTTAACCGTCCGTGTCAGCGTTCCAGAACCTAGCGACCTGTTGTTATTAAGCGCTGGTTTATTAGGTTTTGGTTTAATGCGTCGTCGTTCATTATCAATGAATAACAATCTATCCGCTTAAAGTCTACCAATAGGTAACACAGAAGCCTCGCCAGGCCTTGCTTAGCGAGGCTTTTTTGTGTCTGATGTAAACGAACATTAGTATTTTGCCATTTTAACTCAGCAAGATAGAGCCATGATTGCATCAATTTATCATTAAGGGCTATTATCAGCTTTTACATTCAAGATAGGTTGTATGTTTTATAATGATGTCCAGATTGTATTAGTTTTTAGCTTGTTATACACTTTCCGAGGGCAAAGACCCTATCTTTCATAATAAAAATATCGGAGAACATCATGAGTACTGAAGAAGCAAGCTTATCCTTATATGACAGAATTGGTGGCGCAGCCGCTGTTGACGCAGCAGTCAATGTTTTTTATGACAAAGTCCTTAACGATTATCGAATTAACCGTTTTTTTGATGGCATCGATATGAATGCTTTAGCTGTTAAACAAAAAGCTTTTTTTACCCTAGCCTTTGGCGGTCCAAATACTTATTCAGGTAAAGATTTACGCGAGGCTCATACAGGCTTAGTTAAAATGGGTTTAGGTAATGATCATTTTAATGTGGTTATGGAACTCTTAGGAGCAACTCTGCAAGAACTGAATGTACCTGCTGAACTTATCGCCGAAGCCGCTGCACTCGCTGAAAGCACTCGTAAGGATGTGCTAGGAAAATAAAGGTAGCTCGGTCGTTCTTACCTGACATTGCCAAAATAAATACCATAATAATGGCTTAACGATAAATCCGTTAGAGCTATGACAGGATGAACTGAACGATAGAATAACTCATTACAGCTATAAAATGATGCGCTTCACTATCGTTCAGCGCATCCTATATTTCGCGCCTTATCCAAACTAACGCTACATAAAATCTAGGGCATTATGCCTTAAGATGACTTAGGGATTAAGCTATAGAGACTGTGAAAGCATTCTTTTTATTTCCCCTCTTTAGCAAAGAGGGGTTACGGGAGATTTGGTCTATTAAAAATAATCATTAAATAACAATGCATTATAACACCCCCTCAGCCCCCCCTTTTACAAAGGGGGAGCGCTAAAATCATAATACTTTCACAGTCTCTATAACGCCCACACTTCGATGCATCCTAAACTGATTAAACTGGAAGAAACCTTTAAAGCGTCAATACTCACAAAAATTGATGAGCCTTTATGCGATCAATTTAACATTGAATTATGGATGAAGCGTGATGACCAACTGCACCCTGTTATATCCGGTAATAAATGGCGTAAATTAAAATTTATTCTTGATCATGCACTGCACATAGGCTCTGATACTATCATCAGCATGGGTGGCGTATATTCTAATCATTTACATACCCTCGCCTATGTCGGCAAAGCGTTAGGCTTAAAAACAATTGCGTATATTAGAGGCGAAGCACCTGCGCTATTAACACCGACTTTAGTTGATCTAACAAACTGGGGCATGGAACTTAGGTTTATTTCTCGTACTGATTATCGACAACTTAGACATTATAAAGGCTACCTAGATTTACCCGGTTTAAAGCCACAACAATACTGGCTACCTGAGGGCGGCGCACAGACTTTAGCTTTAAACGGCGTCGCAGAACTCGTTAATGAAATAGATATAAGTTATAACTACCTTTGTGCGCCTTGTGGCACAGGGACAACTTTAGCCGGACTCATTGCAGCTACACCAGATAATATCTCAGTATTAGGTTTTGCAGCTTTAAAAAATGCAGGCTTTTTAAACACAGATGTCAATTCCTTATTAAAACAAACACAAAGCAACTGGCAAATTAATTTAGACTACCATTTTGGCGGTTTTGCTAGCAGTACACCTGAACTACTAAGCTTTATATCCGCCTTTGAAACCAAAACAACTATTCAACTAGAACCTGTATATACTGGAAAAATGATGTACGCACTGTTTGATTTAATAAGAAAAGGTCACTTTAGCCGCGGCCAGCGCATTATTGCCCTTCATACTGGCGGTTTGCAAGGCGATAGGCAACGCAGACTATGAAGCGTGTACTAGAACCAGAACTAATGGTTGATGAACATCAAGTCATCGCCTATGCTCAGGCTGATTTTGAAATCCCTCACCAAGATTTTATAAATCGTTTAAGCGCATGGATTAATGAACCCAACTTTTCGGGCACAGCATTAGATTTGGGCTGTGGACCTGGCGACATTAGTTTTCGGTTTGCAAAAGCATTTCCTTTAAGTACCCTTCATGCTGTGGATGGATCACAGCCTATGCTCAATGTTGCTTTAGCGACTTTAAACCCTGACTTACACACACGAGTAGATTTTATACACGGACTGTTACCTGATGTAATATTACCGCAATCTGACTATGACATAATTTTCTCTAATAGTTTGTTACACCATTTACCTGAGTCTCAGGTACTATGGAAAACAATAAAAAATTATGCAAGATCCGGTACACGCATCATCATAATGGATTTATTGCGCCCTGCTGATTTAATAGTTGCGCAGAAAATGGTAAAGGACTATGCAGCGAATGAACCTAAAATCTTACAGCGAGATTTTTATCATTCCTTACTAGCCGCCTTTAGTTTAGAAGAAATAAGTACGCAATTAGCTCAAGCTGATTTAAAGTTACACGTAGAACAAATCAGTGATCGACATGTTTTTATCACCGGTGTTATTTGATAATTTAAGGATACAAATGGACAGCAGCAAAGTAGTTGAAATCGTAGACCTAGAGCAACCAGAACTCTATATTAACCGTGACTTGAGTTTACTAGAATTCAATAAACGGGTATTAGCACAAGCAAAAAATGAAGCCGTCCCCCTACTTGAGCGCCTCAACTACCTGTGCATATCTTGTTCAAACCTTGATGAATTTTTTGAAGTGCGAGTCGCCAGCGTACTAGAAATAGCCGCTATTGACCCTAAAGCTACTGGCTTAGATGGTTTAACACCTAAACAACAATTAGAGCGAATAGCTATTGATTCTCACAAATTAGTAGATGAGCAATACCAAGTTCTTAATGAAATATTAATTCCACAACTCAACGCTGAAAATATTCGTTTTATTCGTCGAAATGATTGGAATGAAAGCCAGCAAAAATGGTTAGCAAAATATTTCAATGATGAATTATTGCCGATTTTAACACCGGTAGGACTTGACTCGGCTCACCCTTTCCCACGCATACTCAACAAAAGTTTAAATTTCATTATTTCCCTAACAGGCAAAGATGCCTTTGGAAGAAATAGTGGCCGAGCTATTTTACAAGCACCTAGATCCTTACCTCGCGTAATACAATTACCTGCGGAAGAAACTCAGAGTGGCCCTTATGACTTTGTATTTTTATCCTCTATTATCCATGCCTTTGTTAATGAATTATTCAATGGCATGACCGTTAAAGGCTGCCATCAATTCAGGGTCACAAGAAATAGCGACTTCTTTGTTGATGATGATGCCATTGATGATTTATTACTCGCTGTTCAAGGCGAACTAGCTATGCGTAATTATGGCAATGAAGTCCGTTTAGAGTTAGATGCGGCCTGCCCTGATGATACCGTCAATTTTTTACTAGATCGCTTTGAGATGAACCGTGATCGCCTATTCTTAGTAGACGGCCCTGTTAATCTTAATCGTATTCAAGAAATTAATAGCTTAGTCAACCGACCCGATCTTAAGTTCGCACCCTTTAAACCCAGCACACCGCCGCAACTGGCTCGCAACAAAGATATTTTTGCGGCCATTAAACGCCATGATATTTTATTACACCATCCGTTTGAATCTTTCTCACCTGTAGTGGAATTTCTACGTCAAGCGGCAGCCTCCCCTGACGTAATCGCCATCAAACAAACCTTATACCGTACGGGTGCTGATTCACCAGTCGTTGCCGCTTTAATTAAAGCGGCACGCGCAGGCAAAGAAGTCACAGTGGTCATTGAGTTAAGAGCACGTTTTGATGAAAAAGCTAATATTGATTTAGCCTCAAAACTGCAAGAAGCTGCCGTACATGTCGTATACGGTGTGGTTGGTTATAAAACTCATGCCAAAATGTGTTTGGTATTACGTAGAGAAGGTAAAGACTTACGTCACTATGTGCATTTAGGTACAGGAAATTATCACCCTAAAACCGCCCAAATTTATACCGATTACGGCTTATTCTCTTGCAATAAAGAATTAGGTGAAGATGTAAGAAGAGTATTTGCTCAACTTACCAGCCTGGGCAAAGTAACTAAATTAAACAAATTATTACAATCACCTTTTACCTTACATAAAGGTATTATTGAAAAAATTGAGCGGGAAATAGAACATGCTAAAAATGGCAAGCCTGCTAAGATTATTATTCAGGTTAACGCCATAGTTGAAGAGCAATCGATACAAGCCTTGTATCGTGCCTCACAAGCGGGCGTTGAAGTTAAATTAATGGTTAGAGGCATTTGCTGCCTAAGACCCGGCATACCCGGCATTTCTGAAAACATAGAAGTACGCGCCATCATCGGTCGCTTTTTAGAACACGCTAGGATTTATGCTTTTGCTAATGACGGCAATCAAGAAGTCTATGCCTCTAGTGCAGATTTAATGAATCGCAATATGTTCCGTCGCGTAGAAATTTGCTTCCCCATAGAAAGCAAACGCCTAGCTAATCGCATCTTACATGACTTGGATTTGTACTTAAAAGATAACACGCAGGCTTGGTTGTTACAGCCTGATGGTAGTTATTTACAATTATTACACACCAGCAATGATGAACCGACACAAGCACAATCCCTAATTTTAGCGGAGTTACAAGCATCATAATGACTAGCGTTATTGAAATTGCTCAGTTAGGTGCCAAAGTTCTGCGTTTACAGGCTGAACCTATTACTGATATTAGCAGCGCTGAAACCCAGCAGCTTATTAAAAACCTGCAAGACACCTTAGCAACGACAGAAGGGGTCGGCCTCGCCGCCCCTCAAATCAGTGTTTCTAAGCAAATCATCATTATTGCCTCACGCCCAACCCTCAGATATCCACAGGCTCCAGTAATGGAGCCTACGGTCATGATTAATCCGACATTTACACCTCTCTCAGAGATCAAAGTAAAGGACTGGGAAGGTTGCTTAAGCATTCCAAGCATACGTGCTCGAGTTCCTCGCTATAAACAAATACAAGTTAACTATTTGGATCAACAAGGCTTTAATATTGAAATCGTTTTAGAAGATTTTGTAGCACGGGTCTTTCAACATGAATTTGATCATTTGCAAGGCAAGGTTTACCTAGACCAACTAGAAAGCAATGAAGATATTTATTCTGAAAGCGAGTATTTGTTGGCCATCAAGTAGTCAACAATAAATATAAAGTTAGCTGATATATACCCTTCCCCAGCCTAGGAGCATAGGTATCTAGACAAGTTTAATGTTCCCACGCCCCGCGTCACTGTCCACAGTTAGGATAGGGAAAAAAGCAGTGTATCTATAGGGGCGACAAATGCTTAACTCTGAGCAGTGACGCTCCGCGAAACGCTGAGATGCAGCCTAGGAGAGGAAATATAAGTACAAGCTTGGACTAACGACTTTATCGTTAGTCCAATATTTAAGAGTCATATTAGATTTCAAAAAGCACCCAGCCCGCAACACACTTTTATTTCTCTACAGAATCTACATTTTTACTCGATTTATGTTTTAAATAATATTTGCTCGCCATAAATACACCTATCAACGTTAATATAACCAAAAAAACCATCACTAAGAATTTATAGAGTCCTTCATGACCAGTACCTGATAAATTAGCTTCAATACCATTACCGACTGCTCGTTCAGCATCAGCACTCGATTGAACGACATCAATATCAGCAGCATCTTTTTTTCTAGCTAAAGCCGTTTCTGCCTCAATACTCTTAGCTCTATCTAAAGCGATTGCTGTTTCTAAATCGACCTTGGCTTTTAAGCGCTGCGTTTCTAAAGCTTCTTGTTGTATTTTTAAAGCAGCCTCTTGTTTCAAAAGTTCAAGTTGCTCATCCTCTTGCGCCTGGGCTCTAGCTTTATCTTGCAATCTTTCTTCATTGGCCAATTTTATTCGTGCATCAGCTTTGTCTTGAGCAGCTTTAGCACTCAATTGTGCCGCTCTATTAGCTTCCGCCCTTTCTTGCACTAATCTTTTTTCTTGCTCTGCGGATCTTTGCTGATCTGCTTTAAGCTGTGCCTGTTTAAGGTCATTTTGTTGTCTTGCATAATCAGCTTGAACTTTAGCTAAGTCTCTCGCCGCAGCTGCATTTTGTTGCTCTACAGCTTCAAAATCATTAATTTGATTAGTTAATGGTTCAGCATTAGCAGTGCAGCAAAAAAATACGAATAGCCAAACGAATCTGTTCATTTATTTCTCCGCAGGGCAACTAGCATTAGGCTGAATACGTGTTTCTGTTGGGGATGTTGAGATGATAATAGCGGCTCCTTGATGATATTCACAAGATCTGCCTACTTGTGCAGAGGTAAACATTTTGCCATTTTCTGAATATGCAATCGACACACCTTCGACTAAAACCTTATCAGATACCATTGAGCCCGCTGCAGCACCAGCAGCACCACCAGCGATAGTCGTTGCTGTAGTGCCAAGTCCACCTAAGCCACCAAAGCCACCGCCCAAGCCACCCGCCAAAGCACCTAATATTGCGCCACCGACTTGCGCTTGATTTTTTTGTTTTGAGTTATCAACTTCAATCTTAGCGGGTAATACGGTAATAATTTTTATTGAGCGAGCGGCTTGAGCCGTATTAACTTGCCCTGCTCTGTAAACATTGGATTGTAAATTTTCACCTGTTGCAGCACATCCACTTAAAATACTGACCACTGCTAATAATGCTATTTTGTTCATTTCAATCTGCCTTTTGTTATTAAAAGTTTTAATTTAACCTGTGAAGAGAAGTTTTATAACAATACCTTATGCAAATGGCAAGAATTATCGATGCATCTATTTACAACGACTAAGCTATGCTGCACTGATTGTTAGTTGGGCACTGTAACTAAACTAGCTTAGCATGCTGATTGACATGAGATGAGCCACACGCTTCAACATTGAACATCAATTATTATAGCTATAGATAGTAAAAAGCATTCCAAAAGCTACGCTCTATACTAAAAAGCTGGCTGCATAAATTTTGTATATCAAGCACCAAATCCAATGATGCTTGCTAGCAAGGACTAAAGAATAATTTAAATTCATCAAGCAATTCTATCTAGGCAGGACTATCAACTTGTTCGAGCTTAGTTTGTCCGCTGCCAGAAGTTTCAAGATAACGAAGTTTATAAGCCTCAACTTGATCCAAGAAACCACCATTTGCTTTGACTAGCGACTCCAAATCGGCGGCTACTAAAAGCTTTAGATCACGCTGCTGGGCTGAGCTTAATTCAGGTAATTTTTGTACTGCGTTGTCCGCCCTTGCAGCATCACTTTGCAAATAAAAACTCACTGACAAGCCATAATAGGCATAGGCTATTTTTTGATTTAACTCATTCAATCGAATGACTTTTTTAGGCGCAATCTCAAAATACCAAGGCTCTTGATTTTCAGGCTTAGTCATCAGCTCTTCATTTTCAAGTAAATCTAGCGCCTGCTTTTGATAACTTAAAGCTTGACTTAAATATTGAAGTTGCCAGTAAATCATAGCGCTTTCAAGAGCTGAAAGCGGATAAGCTTGGTTTTTTCCAAATTCTTTGATTGCTGTTTCATAACGCTTTTGCTTAAAATACAGCGTACCCAATTTATTTCGGTACTTATTAATAGGTGCGATATCTATAGCTTTAAGCAACTCAACTGTGGTCGCTTCTGATAGACCTTGCTGTTCATAAAGCTCGGCTAACTTAAAATGCGCTTCAGCCAACCTTGAGTTTAAAGCGATAGCCCTATCATAATAGAGCATAGCCTTATCAAACTGTTGATTAGCCACATAATACTCACCCATAAAAAAATTTACGTAGGAATCATCAGGATCTTCTTGATAAAGCACATCAAGATCAGCCTTAAAGGTTGGCATTAATAGTGCCTGCCTAACTTTCGCTATTTTCATTCCCCATTCAGCCGCGTTATTTTTGCTATTACCCTTAAATTCTGCAGCAAAAATTCGCTCAGCTTCAGCATAACGACCAATATTTAAGGCGTTATCTCCTTCAACTATGGATTGCTCAACTACGACCTTAGGTTTCTTAGAGACATCATAAAGATGAGTGATACGACCACCCACAACAGCCACTATAATAAAAACAACAATAAAACTAATTCTTCGACTATTTTCTTTAGCGAACCATCGACCTGTTTTACTTAAGAAACTCATGGATTAATCCCAATTAAAAACCATACCTTTAGACTATTAATAAATAAATGCCTTAGTCCTTGAAAACAATAAATTAGCTGAATGTAAATTGTAACTGCCATAAAAACAACTAGATGACTGACATCCACCCCGTGCAAAGGATAGCTATTTACACAAGTTCAAATAAAACCCGTAGGGACAGCCCGCGACCTGTCCGTATCATACGACCGGCTTCAGATAACTATCTGCTAGCATCAAATTTTACCCAAAACCTATTCATTCTCAAGCTGTTTACGTGCAACTGCTAACAGAGTTATTTGAGCTTCAGTTAATGTGGGATAGCTTAAGCTAAGATTATGCAATCGGGTAGTAATAATATCAGCAACAGCAGCTCGCATTGCCCATTTATCATCTGCTGGAATAATATGCCAAGGCGCCCATTCAGTATTGGTGCTATTTATCGCTTGCTCATAAGCTTTCATGTAATCATCCCAGCGCTCTCGCTCGGCAAGATCTGCCATTGAAAACTTCCAGTTTTTTTCGGGGCGATCTAAGCGCTCTATAAAACGTTTTTTTTGTACTTCTTTTGATACATGCAAAAAAAACTTAAGTATAACCGTTCCATTACGCGCCAAATGCTGCTCAAAAGCATTAATATCTTGGTACCTAGCGTCCCAGAATGCTTTATTTTTTTTGTCTTCAGTTAATTTTTGCAACAACTCAGGATGAACTTTTGCAATTAGCACATCTTCGTAATAAGAGCGATTGAAAATACCGATATGACCTCTCTCGGGTACTTTTTTCATATAGCGCCAAAGAAAATTATGATTTAACTCTTCATTCGAAGGCTGCTTAAAACTGAATACTTGGCACCCCTGTGGATTAACTCCAGACATCACATGCTTAATAGTGCTATCTTTTCCAGCTGCATCCATAGCCTGAAACACTATTAAGACCGAATAGCGATCATCGACATACAGTAATTGCTGAACCTTAGCCAATTCCGCTAAATCTTGTTCAAGACGCATCTCTGCATGCAGTTTAGATTTTTCCTTCCCGACGGATTTAATCGCCTCAGTCTGAGCCCAACCAGTAGGACAATCTTTAAGATATATAACCTCTCCAGGCTTTACACGAATAAAACCTTGGTATTTTTCTTCTTTCATCAAGCGCCCATTAATGTATGGCTATAAAGTATAGTCGTATTATTAACTGCTGTTACGCAGCTATTTTCATCATTCCCACGCGAAGCGTCACTGCCCACAGTTAAGCATTTGCCGCCCCTACAGGTGAAACGCTTTTTTCCTATCCTTAACTATGGGCAGTAACGTTATTTTGCACTCGTTTGCCGCGACTAGCACCACAGGTTTTGTTGGGATTAGCCCGCAGGGGCGCGACATGGATGCCGCGGGCAGGAAGCCCTCTCTGAGACTGTGAAAGTATTCTTTTTATTCCCCTCTTTAGCAAAGAGGGGTTAGGGGATATTGGATCTATTAAAAAATTATTATTAAATATCAACAACCTATAACTTAATAAAATCCCCCTCGATCCCCCTTTTACAAAGGGGGAAGCTAAAGTCATAATACTTTCACAGTCTCCTCTGCCGCCCCCCGACAAAAACGAGGAGCGCAGGAAGCAGCGGTAATCGAGCCGCCTTTTCTTTGGATACTTTCTAAAGGCTGCGCAAAAGAAAGTATCTCGCACTCGGGTGCGATTACCCGATTAAATATAATCGTCGCAATAGCGATCTCATTGTTTGTTTTTTATAAACCGCTGAATGGCTGGATAATATCAGTTACTATTCAACGACAAAACAACAGAGAGCTCTTTGCTGTTTGGATCAGAATTAATCACCGTATCCAATATAAATAAACGCTCACTAGCTACACCTTTCTGAACCATATAATTAGCAATCACTTGAGCTCTTGCGGTCGCTAAGCGCTTAAGCCTGTCTTCTTCCGGCTTAATAATAGTAAAGAGCTTTTGTTTGGCAGCCTCATAAAAATCATCGGATTTAGCATTTTTCAACTGAGGCGAACCTAGCAAAGACCTATCTGCTAACAAAGGAAATTTTTGTATAAACATATCCGCTAATAAACGTTTGTAATCATCATCCGATAACTCAACATACTCATGACGTATTTTTTTAGCCGTATTTTGATTAATTTCCAAGGCTCTTCGTCTTTTAAGCTGCTCATATAAGGCATCTTCTCTAACAATCAACCAATCTTGATCGATAAAAGCCGCTCCTTTAATATCTAAATTTAAACTAGACCTGGCTTTAAGAGCTTGCGCCAAACTATCTAATTTAGCCTGCTGTGCTTTAGTCAAATACGAATGACCCGCAGGAAAACTAATGCTACTTAAGTCTACTTCGCTACCAATAAGTGCAAGCAATGCTCGAAAAGGTGAAGCTACCACTTTACTCAGCATATTCAGTAACGCATCTTTAATTAAGGCGTTTACACTGAATTTAGGGTCATCTAAACTGCCAGAAATAGGCACTTCTATTTTTATTTTACCATCAGAGTCTTTCAGCAAAGCTACAGCCAATTTAAGCGGTAAAGAAACTGCATTAGGATTTTCAACTTTGTCACCCAGCTCAAATTGGTTAATTAAAATACTATTGGTCGCAGTCAAATCATGATGACTCACATTATATTTTAGCCCTAGAGTCATTTGACCTTTTTCAACTCTATAGCCTGCAAATTGCACCATATAAGGCGATACCAAAGGCATCGGTAGATCATTAAAATTAATAGCAACATTAAAGTCACCCAAGTAGGGACTCATTTCACCCTTAATCTTAACTGGCGCCAAATCATAAGCTTTGCCAGCCAAAGCTAATTTAATGGTCGATGTTTGCTCCGAAGAAAACCCACTAGCACCGCCATCTAAGCCTTTAATTTCTGCAGCAAACGGCAGAATCAGTGAAAGATCGGAAAAATCTGAAGAGCCTTCGGTCACTTTAATTTTATCCAGCTTAAAATACACTGGATTAGCTAAAGACTTTGTTGTGCTTTCAGCATTAACCTGAATGGGCGCATTACTTTTATTATGGACAACAAGATCACTAAAGTTAGTGGTTTTGTCTTTATTAATGATCACTCTGACATAAGGCTTCTCAATCAACAATGTTGTAGCCGTATAGTGCTGAGCTGACACATCAATATCTAGATCTGACAAAGTCAGCCCAGCCCATTTTATAAAATCTTTACGTAGCGTTTGATCGCGCGTTAATAAACGATCTATCCTAGCATCACCTTTAAATTTAATATCGGGTTTATCTTTATCAAGACCTGCAACTGATACATTGCCATTGATATTTAATCCACCATCGATAACATCTAAATGTACATATTTATCTACATAAGACTGGAATTCTTCTAGGTCTATATTTTTGATATCCACCGCCAAATTAGCAGAAACGGGCATAAGAGTTGCGTTACCGTTCAACGAAATCGAACCTGTTTGATTAATAGCCATACTGAGTTGTACTGGTATTTGAGCATCGCTTTGATTAGTTATATTTCTAAGCTTAAAAGCAATGGGTTTAATGGCAATACTTAGTGGTTTTTTTAAGGTTTGATCTACAAAATTGAACGCAGCATTTTTGATGGCGAAGTTATTCACCTTAATTAGCCAAGCAGTTTTTTGCACGGCATCATCAGGAGTCACTGAGTTATTTGCAGCAGCATCAGCTGGAAATAACCCTTGATAATTAATAACGCCCTCTGGCGTTAAGCTGGCTTGAATATCAGCATTATCTGCAGACACCGATTCAACTAACAGACTCTGCTTTTCAACATCAAGGACAATTCCCTGTGCAGCAATAACGGGCAGATTGATTAGCGGTTTTGCTGTGGTTTTTTCTAGTACTTGAATATCGTGTAACGCTAGTTCCGCTTTGGTGACCATAAACTTTAGGCCTAAATCGCTATCAGTCAGCTTATAATCGGCAGAGAATAATTCCGTACCTGTTATCTTAATCTGCGTTAGATTTTGATTAGCCAAGGCTAATAAATTTTCCAATCGTAGATGATCTAATTGCAGATGCCCTTCAGACACAATAGGATTTAAAGCTAGCGACCCTTGCCAATCCAGAACACCGCCTGAACTTGAACTTGCCGACAACTTGAGCTGAGCTTGCTGATCTGATTTTGTTGATAAATTTTCTAGCGTTAAATTAATCGGTATTAGTGTTTCTTTTACTAACTGACCAGAACTAAAATCTTCCCAAATTAACTGTCCATCAGAAACCTTAATTTGCAGAATAGTTAAAGGCAATAAGGCGCTGTTGTGTTGTTCTTTATCTGCTTTAAGCTTTACTAAGCTTTGAAAATTGAAATCACCTTGTTTGTGTCTGGTAATATGAATTAAGGGTTTTGCTAGGCTCAGTTCCTCGATCACCAAGACTGATTGCTGGAGGGATTGAACAAAGCCTAAACGAATATAAAAGTTAGAAAATTGGCTAAATACAGTGCCATCAACTTCCTGCAATTCAAAGCCTTGAATATTAATAGCTAAAGGAAAAGGCTGAATCTGAACTTTTGCAACGAGCGCTTTTCTACCCGTCTCATTTGCAATCAATTCAGGAATTTTTGAAGCTAATAATTTAGGCAGGATAACAACACTAAAGCCAACATAAATAAGCATTAAACAGCCTATAACGACAGCAGGGATTTTAATGTTAGATATTAACCGTCTCATAAGTTCTCGTTGAGTTAATTGACTATTTATGTCCTGCGTATGATAACTCACTCCCCTGAAAAGCCATCTACACAAGTAATTTTTAGCATTCCCACACACGAACGATAACATTGTGGTGAAGATCGTAGGGGCGTATTGAATACGCCCTTATAAAATAAGCTCTATAACATTGGACTTTCAATGAATGGGCGTATGCAATACGCCCCTACGGTGATTTTTTATCGTTTCCACGCCGATAAGAAACTTGTGTAGATACCTATGCCTTAACTGTAGGCAGTGACGCTCTAGATGGGAACGATAAATTTTTAAACAAAAAAGGCGACTTAACTAAGCCGCCTTTCATGTATAGATTACAATTCAGTCATGATTAGACTAATAACTAAAGGGACAGAACTAGTCCTAACACTGAGCCCTTTAATATAGTGAACGATTAAACTGTCCAGCCTTAAGTCCTTAACCACTACCTATAAATCAAGATAGCCTGTTTCTTCGTGTAACACGGTATCTAAACCTTGCACTTCTTCATCAGGTGTTACGCGTAGGCCTATCCATTTATCTAAAACTTTTAAAATCAGATAACTAAATAAGGCACTCCAAACAATAGTCACTAAAATAGCTAAAGCTTGCACGCCTACTTGACTCATCATAGAAACACCATCAGGTAGACCCAAGCCACCTAAACTGCTGGCTGCAAATACACCTGTTAATAATGATCCGGTAATACCCCCTATGCCATGTACAGGAAATACATCCAAGGAATCATCAATGACTAATTTACGCTTAACATATTGAGTCGCATAAAAACACACAATACCCGCTGTTACACCAATCACTAAAGCACCGAAAGGACCGACAAAACCAGACGCGGGAGTAATAGTGCCTAAACCTGCAACCATACCCGTCACTATGCCTAACACACTGGGTTTACCATAACGCTTCCATTCGATAATCATCCACGTTAATGCACCCGAAGCAGCACCAATATGCGTAGCTAACATAGCCATCCCCGCACGGCCGTCAGCAGTCAAAGCACTCCCGGCATTAAAGCCAAACCAACCGACCCACAACATGCCAGCACCGGTCACTACCATGGTCATATTATGTGGAGGCATACCGGTTGTTGGAAAACCTTTTCTTTTTCCCAATACCAAAGCAGAAACTAAAGCTGCGACACCGGCATTAACATGAATAACGATACCACCTGCAAAATCCATGACGCCCATACTAGCGAGCCAGCCATTGCCCCAGATCCAATGACAAACTGGCATATAGACTATAATCAACCATAAACTGCTAAAGGCAAGCATAGAAGAAAACTTCATACGCTCAGCAAAAGCTCCCACGATTAAAGCTGGGGTAATAATGGCGAAGGTCATTTGAAACATGAAATAAACCGACTCAGGAATATCACCGGTCATTGAACTTGTACCGATACCCGGCAAAAAGACTTTAGAAGCACCACCGATAAACGCCTGTAAACTACCGCCATCGGCAAAAATAAAACTGTAAACACCTACAAGCCAAAGTATTGATACCACACAGGTAATAGCAAAACACTGCATTAACACTGAGAGTACGTTTTTACTTCTGACTAAGCCAGCATAAAACAAAGACAAGCCTGGAATCGTCATAAACAACACCAAGGCTGTTGATGTTAATATCCAGGCTGTATTTGCTTGATTTAACTCTGCCGCTGACGCTATTGTGGGTAGTAATAGCAAGGCTGCCAGCAGCCAATTTCTCTTATTATTATAATTTTTAAGCATTGTTTATTCGTAAGCGACTTAAATCGCATCCTCTCCTGTTTCACCAGTTCTAATACGTATGACTTGATCTAAATTAGATACAAATATTTTTCCATCACCGATTTTTCCAGTATTAGCGGCTTTAACTATAGTGCTAACCGCTTTATCAACCATCTCATCAGTGACAGCAATTTCTAACTTAATTTTAGGTAAAAAATCGACAACATATTCAGCGCCTCGATACAACTCAGTATGACCTTTTTGACGACCAAAGCCTTTTACTTCAGTGGCAGTGACACCAGCAACGCCTATTTCAGACAATGCCTCTCTTACATCATCCATTTTAAATGGCTTGATAATCGCAGTTATTAATTTCATTTTTGCTCTCGGTTATTATGATATTGACTACAGGGCGCAATCATAGAGAATTATCGATCAATATACAATTGTTAGCGTGCCTGCTAGCAAGCTATTTAGCGGAATAACTATTAGCAACTGAGAATGTGAAAGTATTCTTTTCATTCCCCCTCTTTAGCAACAGAGGTATCTACACAAGCTTCTTATCGGCGTGGAAACGATAAAAATCACCGTAGGGGCGTATTGAGACTGTGAAAGTATTATGATTTTAGCTTCCCCCTTTGTAAAAGGGGGATCGAGGGGCAGGGCAATCGCGCTTAAATCACTCCTAGTATACGAAGCAAATAATCATTATCCCATCCAGCTTTTAATCTCTTGATCTTAACTCCGACCTTAGATGTTTTTTCAATCTTAATCAGATTCAGGGCAATGTGTCGAATCACT
>CAIZMK010000199.1 GCA_903934035.1 uncultured Methylococcaceae bacterium | reverse complement strand
CCACAAACATTAACGATTAATCATCCTGAAGACTATCAAGAGCTTTTATATACACAGGGCAAAGTCGTTGTTGATTTAGAGCAAAGAAAAGCGTTGATACGAGATGCAGCTCAAGTCGCTGCTTCAGCAGTTAATGGTATCGCTCACATCGAAGATGATTTGTTAGAGGAGATTGCTGCCTTAAACGAATGGCCTGTGCCTATTGCCGGCTGTTTTGATACGCGTTTTTTGAAGTTACCTGCTGAAGTTTTAATCACTACTATGCAAACTAATCAGAAATATTTTCCGGTTAAGAATGCTGATGGTGGTTTGCTTGCTCATTTTATTACCTTTAGTAATATCGAAAGCAGTCGTCCTGAATCTATACAGCATGGTAATGAGCGGGTAGTAACGCCCCGTTTGGCTGACGCAGAATTTTTCTGGAATCAAGATAGAAAGAAAAGCTTGGAAGATCGGGTAGAGAGTCTTGGTACTATTGTCTTTCAAGAAAAATTAGGTACGGTCGCCGACAAAACACATCGAGTTATTAAATTGGCTGCTTTTATCGCGCACAGACTTAATGCGAATGTTGATTTAGCGAAGCGAGCCGCGTTATTAGCAAAAACTGATTTAATGACAGAAATGGTCGGTGAGTTTGGTAATCTTCAAGGTCTAATGGGGCGTTATTATGCGCTGGTTGAAGGGGAAGCGCCTGAAGTTGCCTGGGCATTAGAAGAACAATACTTTCCTAAGCAATCAGGTAGCGATACTGCTAGTAGCTCAATGGGTCAAATTTTGGCGATAGCTGAAAAAGTGGATACGCTTACGGGTATTTTCAGTGCAGGCTTAATCCCAACTGGCGATAAAGATCCTTATGCTTTGCGTCGTGCAGCTCTTGGTGTTTTGCGTACACTAATCGAAAATAATCTTAGCTTAGATATCTGTGAATTAATTGAATTTTCATTAGATACTTATACCCATAGTTTTGATCAAGCTGCGACTCAGATTGCTGTGATTGATTTTGTTTTTGATCGATTAAAAGGTTACTGCCTAGATAAAGGTTATAGTGCCGATGAATTTGATGCAGTGATAACGATTAAACCTACTGATCCTTTGGACTTTATGCGTCGTTTGGTGGCGGTAAAGGCATTCAGGCAGTTGCCAGAAGCTGAAAGCTTAGCTGCGGCCAATAAACGTATTCGTAATATTTTAAGAAAATCTGAGTCACCCATAGGGTCTACTGTAGGTGCCTTAGTTGAACCTGCTGAATTAAAGTTATTAGAAAGTGCAAATTTAGCCGTTATAGCTATTGCTCCCTTGCTTGCCCAGCACGATTACTCTGCGACCTTAACCTATTTGGCGGCTTTACGTCAGGAGGTCGATGCTTTCTTTGATGATGTCATGGTCATGTGTGATGATTTAGAATTACGAGCGCATCGATTGGCGTTACTTAATCTTTTGTCGGAACAGTTTTTAACTTGCGCGGATATTTCTAAGTTGCAATCTTAGGGCTTATTGTTGGGTTTCGCCTAACCCAATTCAAACTACGATACTCAGTGTTTAATAAAAGCATCTAATGCCTAAACAACGTTATGTCTTATTAGATCGCGATGGTGTTATTAATCGTGATAGTGATGACTTTATAAAGTCTCCGGAAGAATGGTTACCCATAGAGGGCAGTCTTGAAGCGATTGCAATGCTGAATGAGCATGGATATAAAGTTGTTGTTGTGACTAATCAGTCGGGTATAGCCCGTGGCTTATTCGATGCAGGGATGTTGGAAAAAATCCACGACAAAATGCATCGATTGCTTAATGAAAAAGGTGGCGCTATTGCAGCGGTCTATTATTGTCCGCATGGCCCTGAAAGTACTTGCGAGTGCCGCAAGCCTAAGGCGGGTTTGCTTAAAGCCTTTGCTGCAGATTTTGATGCAGAGTTGGCGAAAATTTTTGTTGTAGGTGACTCTTTGCGTGATTTGCAGGCTGCTCAGGCGGTAGGTGCGCAGCCGATCTTGGTTAAGACGGGTAAAGGTCAGCAAACTTTAATTAATAATCCACAATTTAATAGTCTTGTTTTTGAGAATTTATATGACGCAGCAAAATACATCACAGCCAGATTTGAGGCCTAAAAACTATATAGGCTCGACATTGTTATTTGTCGGGATTTTTACAACGGCGACTATGGTTGGAATATTGCTAATTTTAGGGTTGCTGACCACATTTAAAATACGTTGGAAAATCGGCCACGCTTGGTGCGCTATTATTAGTTGGATGACTCGAGTTTTCTGTGGTCTCACTTATGAAGTTGAGGGGATGGAAAACTTTGATCCTAATCAACCAGCGGTTATCTTGAGTAATCATCAATCAGCTTGGGAAACATTGGCTTTAAGGTATATTTTGCCTCCTCATTCGGTGGTTATTAAGCGTGAATTACTATATCTGCCAATTTGGGGCTGGTCTTTATTGACTTTGAAATCTATCGTGATAAATAGAAAAAATCAGCGAGCTTCTTTGCGTGATCTGCTTGAGCAAGGTTCACGATATTTAAATGAAGGGCTATGGGTATTAATCTTTCCAGAAGGGACAAGGGCGCCTGCACGTGAAGTTTTAAAGTTTAATATTGGTGGTGCGATGTTGGCTCATAAGGCTGGATTTCCAGTGGTGCCTGTTGCGCATAACGCCGGAGATTTTTGGCCTCGTTACAGTTTTTTTAAGTATCCGGGTGTTATCAAATTAAAAATTGGTCCTGTTATTGAAACTCAAGGTCGTAAAGCGTCTGAAATTAATGCAGATGCAGAAAAGTGGATAGCAGAAGCACTGAAGAATATGTAAAGCTTTAAAGCTTTCGATTTGAGTGCTAATAGATATGCGTATAATGCCCTAACTAAAATCATCCAGAATGGTATCTTAATGAAAAAACTACTACTTGTTTCTCTAGTTGCATTGTTGTTGCCGGCTTGTGCCGATAGAAATCAATACGAACAGGCAATATTAGAGCAAATGCAAAAAGAACAAGATCTTAAGGATTATAAAATAACGCCTGAATACATGACTAAATGCGTATTGGAAAGTAGTACTCAAAATATGCCAGGTATTTTTGCTTTAGATCCTAAGCGATTGATGGCTTATAGGAATTATGCAAAAATGCTAACACTCGAAAAGTCTGCGGATCCTAAAAAGACTTTAGAAGAGCTTCGTACTGACTTTGGTTCAGCTAGAGAGTTAGCTGAAGCGCATAGTAATTATACTGAAAGTTTAGTTGAATGTTATTCCGTGGTGATTTCTAAGTCTGAAGAATCTGCAAAAGAAGAGTCGGCTAAGGCTGCGGAAAAAGTAGACAAATAAAAGTAATAAGCTTGCATAAAATAAGTGTCCTCTAGTATTGTTTGTACTTAATAACGCTAGAGGCAGTAAGCGTTTATCCTTGCAAAAAAAGCTAAGTAGTAGATGAAGTTATTATATTAATGTTTAAATAACTTGCTAAATATTTATAAGTCTTTATACTTGCTGAAATCAATCGCGGGGTGGAGCAGCTTGGTAGCTCGTCGGGCTCATAACCCGAAGGTCGTAGGTTCAAATCCTGCCCCCGCTACCAGATTTTTAACCCCATTTTGGGGTTTTTTATTTTCTAGGCTTTGGGAATTTAGAAGCTTAATATTTAAGATTGTTTATGGAAGAGCCTTTGGCTCTTTTTTTTTGTTCGAAAATAAGCGAGGAAATAATGAAGCAGGCTCCCGAACATTTGATTAATTTAATCGAGCCAATTATTGAAGGTTTAGGTTATGAATGCGTCGGTATTGATTATAATCCTCATCCAAAACACGGTCTGTTAAGGATTTATATTGATAACGAAAATGGAATTTTGGTTGAAGACTGCTCAAAAGTAAGTCATCAAGTAAGTGGCGTTTTGGATGTTGAAGATCCTATACAGGGAAATTATCATTTAGAGGTTTCTTCTCCAGGATCAGAGCGACCCTTTTACAAAATTAGCCAGTTTGAACGATTTATTAATAGTACCGTCATGGTTAATCTTTTTAAGGCCATTGATGGTCGTAAGAAAATTACTGGGGTGATCGTAAAAGTTGAAGACGATATTATTACGCTACAAGAAGGTGAACAGATTTTTACAGTACCTTTCGACGCTATGAGTAAGGCACGATTGGTACCTGAGTACTTAATTGAAAAAGGAGGCCGCAGTGGCAAATAAAGAAATTTTGTTGGTAGTGGATGTATTTTCTAATGAAAGAGAAATTGAAAAGGAAGTTATTTTTCAGGCTATAGAATCGGCATTAGAAGCAGCTACAGTTAAGCGTCATGCTAATCAAATTAAAGCGCGCGTTGCCATAGACAGAAAAACAGGTGATTACTTAACGTATCGACAATGGGATATCGTTGATGAAAATCCTGATTGTGCAGGTGATGTGGAATTTCCTACTACACAAGTTTTGTTAGAAGTAGCGAGATTAGATAACAGCAACGCTCAAGTCGGTGAAGTGGTAGAAGAAGAAATTGAATCAGTTGATTTTGGTCGTATTGCGGCTCAAACAGCCAAGCAAGTTATTATTCATAAAGTTAGAGAAGCGGAACGTAAAAAAATAGTTGACGCCTATAAAAGTCGTGTTGGTGAGCTGATTACAGGTATTGTTAAGCGCATTGAAAAAGGCAGCGTTTATATGGATTTAGGTGGGCATGCTGAAGCTTTTATTGCTAAAGAAGACATGATTCCGCGTGAACCTGTTCGCATAGGTGATCGTATTAGAGGTTATTTAAAAGATGTGCGTTTAGAGCCGCGAGGCCCACAATTGTTTGTGAGTCGAACTGCTCCTGAACTGCTGATTGCTTTATTTCGTTTAGAAGTGCCAGAAGTGGGTGAAGGTTTAATTTCCGTGATTGGTGCGGCTCGTGATGCAGGCTCTAGGGCTAAATTAGCGGTTAAGAGCAATGATCCCCGCTTAGATCCAGTCGGAGCTTGCGTGGGCATGAGAGGCTCTAGGGTTCAATCAGTGACTAATGAATTAGCCGGAGAGCGAGTTGATATTATTCTTTGGAATCCCAGTGAAGCTCAATATGTCATTAATGCAATGTCACCGGCTGAAATTCAATCTATTGTTGTCGATGAAGACAAGCATAGTATGGATCTTGCGGTAAGTTCAGAAAATTTATCTCAAGCCATTGGTCGTGGCGGTCAAAATGTACGTCTCGCTAGCCAATTAACGGGGTGGGAACTCAATGTTCTTGATGCTTCAAAAGCGGATTTAAATGCGGAAGCTGAAGTCGGCAAAATTAAGCAGCTATTTATTGATCAACTCGATGTTGATGAAGAAATTGCTTTGATATTAGCAGAGGAAGGTTTTAATAGCGTTGAGGAAATCGCTTATATCCCTGCAAGTGAAATGCTTGAGATTGAAGGTTTTGATGAGGATTTGGTTAATGAGCTAAGGGGTCGAGCTAAAGATGCTTTATTAATTAATGCCATTGCTTTTGAAGAAAAAATAGATTCAGCGAAGCCTGCACAGGATTTGCTGGACATGGAAGGCATGGATACTGATCTGGCTCATGAATTGGCAAGTCAGGGTATTATTACAATGGAAGATTTGGCAGAGCAATCTATTGATGATTTGTTAGGTTTTTCCAGTATGAATGAAGAGCGGGCGGCAAAGTTAATCATGAAGGCGCGTGAGCCTTGGTTTGTCGAGGCAGATAGCGAGTAGGTAAGGGGTAATCAATGAGTGATCAAACAGTAAGGCAATTAGCAGAGATAGTAAAAATTTCTCTGGAAAGATTATTAGAGCAGTTAAAAGAAGCAGGTTTATCTGTAACCGCGCCTGATGATGTGATTAACGAAGACGAAAAAATGAAGTTGCTTGCACATTTACGTAAGCGCCATGGTAAAGAAGATGGTGAGGGTGCTAGTTCTCCTCGACGAGTGACCTTGGAGCGTCGAAAAGTCACTGAAATTAAACAAGCGAGCGCGCCAGGTAGTTCAACTAAAACAATTAGTGTAGAAGTTCGTAAAAAGAAAACTTATATTAAGCGTGAAGTCGTTGATAGTGATGTGGTTGCTCAAGAAGAGCCTGCTCAAATAGAGTTGCCAGTATCGGAAGTCATAATAGATGAGCCGTCAACAGCGCTTGAAGTAGTTTCGCCTGTTGTCGAGCAAATATTGCCTGTGATTGAAGAGGCTCTAGTAGTCGAAGAGATTAAAAGTGAGGAGCCAGCCTTAGATGTTATAGATAATGAATCAGAAGCTCCATTGATCGATATACTCGATGCCGACATTGATATTGATGTAGATGTGGACGTAGATTCACAAGCTAGATTTGATGCTTTAAAAATCAAAGAAGAAAAGAAGATTAAGCAAGAAAAATCGAACAAAATAAAAGAAACTGAAGAAGCCAAAAAGAAGTTGGAAGAAAAAGAGCACAGGCTTGAGGAATCTATTAAAAAGAACGCGGATAAGGTAAGGCAGCAAGCCGCTGTCAAGCAGGAAACATTGCATAGAAAAAAACAAGAAGAAGGTTCGGCTCGCCCAACCGGAAAAGATGCCAAAAGAGGCAAAAAGAAAGGCAAGCAACCTCAAAGAGTTCATGTACAGGCAGAAGGCAAGCATCAGTTTGAGATGCCTGTTGCAGCAATGGTCCATGAAGTTACTGTGCCAGAAATGATTATTGTTTCTGATTTAGCTCAAAAAATGAATGTCAAAGCCGCTATGGTTATCAAGCAATTGATGAAGCTGGGTATTATGGCGACCATCAATCAAAGCATAGACCAAGACACAGCGGTTATTTTGGTTGAAGAGATGGGTCACAAAGCCATTATGCAAAGTGATGATGACCTTGAGCAAGAAATGCTGGCAGAAGCGCAAATAGAAGATAATCGTATCCCAATGCCACGTGCACCGATTGTTACTATCATGGGTCATGTTGATCACGGTAAAACATCGTTGCTGGATTATATTCGTAAAACTCGTGTTGCTGCGGGCGAAGCGGGTGGTATTACTCAACATATTGGTGCTTATCAAGTAAAAACCGATCATGGATCAGTTACCTTTTTAGATACACCTGGACATGCTGCATTTACAGCGATGAGAGCACGTGGTGCAGACATAACCGACGTAGTTATTGTGGTGGTTGCTGCAGACGATGGCGTGATGCCGCAAACTAAAGAAGCGGTTGAGCATGCTAAAGCTGCTAATGTGCCTATTATTGTTGCTATCAATAAAATTGATAAGCCCGATGCTAATCCCGACAAAGTCATGCAAGAATTGTCGGTCATTAATGTTTTAGCAGAAGAATGGGGTGGAGATGTTCAGTTCCTTAAAATTTCAGCTAAAACCGGTGAAGGTATTGATGATCTCATTGAGGCCTTGATCGTTCAGACAGAAATTTTAGAATTAAAAGCACCTATAGAGGGTGCAGCTTCTGGATTAGTGATCGAATCAAGACTTGATAAAGGTCGTGGTGCTGTTGCAACCGTATTGATACAAAAAGGTACTTTAGAAAACGGTCAGATGGTTTTATGTGGCCAACAATATGGCCGTGTTCGAGCTATGTTTAATGAAAATGGTAAAGCTATAAAAGAAGCGGGTCCTTGTGTTCCGGTTGAAATTTTAGGTTTGTCAGGTACGCCACTTGCGGGTGATGAATTCTTAGTCGTACAAAACGAACGTATCGCTAAAGATTTGGCTAAGCATCGTGAAGACCGTAAAAAATTCAGTAAACATGCAGCACAACAAGCCTCTAAGTTGGACGAAGTCTTTTCCAGAATGACTACAGGTGAAATCGCTTCTGTTAATTTGGTTCTTAAAACCGATGTACAAGGTAGTTTGGAAGCGTTACGTGGATCATTAATGGCCTTGTCTAATGATGAAGTCGAAGTAAAAGTCGTCTTTGGTGGTGTGGGTGGTATTAATGAAGGTGATGCCAATTTGGCTTTAGCTTCAGGTGCTATTTTAATGGGCTTTAATGTTCGGGCCGATGCCACTGCTAGAAAATTAATCGAAGAAAAAGGTATTGACTTACATTACTACAGCATCATTTATGAAGCAATTGATGAAGTCAAAAAAGCGATCAGCGGTATGTTGGCGCCTGAAATCAAAGAACAGATTGTTGGTCTTGCTGAAGTTCGTGATGTATTTAAATCACCAAAATTCGGTGCGGTTGCAGGTTGTATGGTCATTGATGGAACGGTTAAACGTAACTTGCCTATTCGTGTACTACGTAACAACGTGGTTATCTATGAGGGACAGTTGGAATCGTTACGTCGATTTAAAGATGATGCAGCCGAAGTTAAGATGGGTATGGAATGCGGTATCGGTGTAAAGAATTACAACGATGTTCAGCCTGGTGACCAAATCGAAGTATTTGAGCGCATAGAAATTAAACGGGAACTGTAAGTTATGGCTAAAGAGTTTGGCCGTAATGCGCGAGTTTCATCACAGATACAAAAAGAGCTTTCGCTCATTTTGCAGCGTGATATAGATGATTCCCGATTGGGCTTTATCACCATCAATGAAGTGGTGGTGACTAAAGACTTAGCCGTAGCAAAAGTGTATGTCACGGTGCTTAATGTTGATCAAGAGGGCAAGCGCGCAAACGTTAAATTACTTAACGAGCTAGCGCCGATGATTCGACATGAGTTGGCAAAAAGAATGCGTTTAAGGCATATTTCCACGCTACGCTTTCTTTATGATGATTCCTTTGATACCGGAATGCGTGTCTCTGAGCTGTTAAGCGAAGTGATTAAACCCGACGTCGAGTAAGTCAGTTATTAAGGTATTATCTGAAGGGCAGTTACTCCCAGTTGTGAAGGTCGGGTTAGCGATAGCGTAACCCGACCTACGTAACTACATAACTGTATTTTGGAGCATCGGATTACTGGGCGAATCTATCGCCCTTACAGCCTTAGGTATCTACACAAGTTTCTTATCGGCGTGGAAACGATAAAAAGCACCGTAGGGGCGTATTGCATACGCCCAACATCGAAAGTCCAATGTTATAGAGCTTATTTTATAAGGGCGTATGCAATACGCCCCTACGATCTTCACCACAATATTATCGTTCGCGCGTGGGAATGCTAAAAATTATTTGTGTAGATACCTATACCTTGCCGCTGAAACGCTTCTTTATTATCTTTTTGACAATCGTTTAGATGAGTCATCATTAATTGATCAATAGCTGAAACTTTAAAAGTATCAAGTACAAACAAAGTGCTGATTAAAGTCAGGTATAATTCCCCTTTATTCTAATAACGCGACCTTAATTTTATGAACATCAATTTCACCAAAGAAGAATATCTGTTATTACTAGATATGATATATATGGCCGATTGGATCCTACATGCCCACAGCATAGAAGGTGAGCGTATTGAAACAAAAGATTATTTCGCTTTATTTCAAAAACTAATGAGTCATGCTGAAGAAATGGGTTGTAGTGATTTAATTGAATATTACGCACCCAAGCAAGAGTATGTTCATACAGTTGACTTTGAAGAGGAGTCTGCTGCTTTAGGCTATCTTGATGAATTTGAAGGTCAGTCATTTTGGGATGAGTTGATTTCAAGATTAGCCATGCGAGATGCTTTGATAAAACTTAAAGTCAGTAGTGCGCATGAAGCTCCATCGGAAGAGCTATTTGATGCACTTTCAAATGCAGAAGAGTATTGGAGTAAAGAGTTTGAAACTTTCGACTTAAGTCGAATTTCTTTAAACAAAGGCCAAAATGGTATTTTGCATTAATTCCTCAGATTAGCTTATATATGAGGCTTACATGAAGCATGGCTTAGCATTAATCATTTCTCTATGGTTGCTCTGTAATGTTAATACAGTGCTGGCAGATAAACTCTCTAGTCCACAACAAGCCTTGCAGTGCGCGGCATTTAGCCCTTATGTTGGTGATATTAATCCGCATTATGGCGCACATCCTTCAAAGGCTTTGATCAATGAATTATTAGATACTTTAATCAAACAAACGCCATTTCGCTGCATTATGACTTATGGGGTTTTGAATGGCTTAGAGGCTACTTTTGCAGCGGCTGAAGCACGACATATTAAAGTGATTGCCATACTTTGGCTGGATGATAACCCCGAAGTTAATACCCAATCGATTAATAAAGGGATAGAAGTCGCTAAAGCTTATCCAAAAACTATCATTAAACTGAGTTGCGGTTCTGAAGTGAGAACCCGTCATGGTTATCAGTTT
>CAIZMK010000198.1 GCA_903934035.1 uncultured Methylococcaceae bacterium | reverse complement strand
ATATTTAAGATGGGGGCTGCCATCAATTAGCACTTTAAAAAACAAATAACGAGGTCGCTATCGCGACGATGTGTTAATCGGGTAATCGCACCCGAGGGCGAGATACTTTCTTTTGCTCCGCCAAAAGAAAGTATCCAAAGAAAAGGCGGCTCGATTGCCGCTGCTTCCTGCGCTCCTCGATTTTGTCGGGGGTCGGTAGAGAGGGCTTCCTTGCCCTCCTACCGACGCACGGCATCCATGCCGCGCCCCTTCGGGCTTATCCCAACAAAACCTGCGGTGCTCGGCGCGGCAAACGAGAGTAAAGCAAATTTAATGCGTAACACTCGCTAATAATTAACTGATAGCCGCGCCCATCTTAAATATAGGCAGGTACATAGCAACGACTAAGCCCCCTATGAGTACGCCTAAAACCACCATAATCATAGGTTCCATTAAACTGCTTAAATTATCGACTAAGTTATCAACTTCTTCTTCATAAAAGTCGGCAACTTTTGCTAGCATGGCATCCATAGAACCTGACTCTTCACCAATAGCAATCATTTGCTGCACCATGTGAGGGAATAGCATAGTTTGTAGCATAGCAAATTGTAAGCGTTGTCCTGTTGCGACTTCTTCACGCATTTTCAATACAGCTTCACAATACATAATATTGCCACAGGCACCAGAAACTGAATTCAAGGCATTCACTAAAGGCACACCAGCCGCTGATAAGGTTGATAAGGTTCTTGAAAATCGGGCAATCGCTGATTTGTTTAAAATAGTACCGATCACTGGGATTTTTAATAAGGTTCTATCTAGATAACGATTAAAAGATCGTGAACGCTGCTTGAAGTAAATAAAAGTATAAATCACCGCAATGATGATGCCTAGGATTAGCCACCAGACTTGTTTCAATGTTTTAGACATGTCGACAACCATGCGAGTAAAGATAGGTAGGTCAGCACCAAAGCTTTTGAATAGATCTTCAAAGACTGGCACTACAAATAGTAGAAGTATGGCCGTAACAATAAAAGCCACGATAATTACCGCGATAGGATAAGTTAAGGCTTTTTTTATTTTCTTCTTCATGGACTCGGTTTTTTCTTTATAGGTGGCGATCTTGTCTAGTAATGTTTCTAGTACTCCAGCACTTTCGCCAGCTTCAACCAAATTACAAAATAATTCATCAAAGTAGAGTGGATTCTTTTTAAGTGATTCTGCTAAGGTGTCACCACTTTCAAGATCAACTTTAATTTTTAGTAGCATTTGTTGCATACTTGGATTTTCATGGCCTTTGCCAATAATATCGAATGCTTGGACTAAAGGTACGCCAGCCTTAAGCATGGTGGCTAATTGCCTTGAGAAAATAGCAATGTCAGCGGGCGTAATTTTTTGTACTCTTGCAAATAAAGGCTTAGATTTTTTTCTTATCCGGGTCACTTGATAACCTTGTCGCCTTAACTCCATGCGTGCGATGACTTCGGTTTTTGCAGGAATTTCACCTTTGCTTTTATTTTTGCTTTTATCAAAACCTTGCCAGATAAAATCATATTGTTCGATTTTGTTAGTCATGATTAGTCCTTAGTTATTCTATCTATTTCTTCTAGGCTAGTAATGCCCATGCGAATTTTATTTAAGCCGGAACTGCGTAGATCATTGATGCCTTCAGACTTAGCAAGTTGGGCCAATTGCATAGCATTGCCACCTTCTAATATAAGCGCACGCATAGGGTCACTTAAGGTCATCATCTGATAAATGCCGATTCTACCTTTATAACCATTGGTACAACGTTCACAGCCGACAGGGCTGTATATTTGAAGCGTGTTTAGTTCTTCTATTTTAAAGCCCGTGGCAATAAGGGTGGCATCAGGGAGATAAGCAGGTGTTTTACAGTGTTCACATAATCGTCTAGCTAAGCGTTGAGCTATGATTAAGATAACCGCAGACACGATATTAAAAGGTTCAATGCCCATTTGCATAAGGCGATTTAAGGTTTGTGGGGCATCATTGGTGTGTAATGTAGAAAGCACTAGATGCCCTGTTTGTGCAGCTTTAACGGCGATTTCTGCGGTTTCTAAATCGCGAATTTCACCGACCATAATAACGTCAGGATCTTGGCGTAAAAAAGCCCGTAAAGCATTGGCAAAGGTGAGTCCGGCTTTGATATTCATATTAACCTGATTAATACCTTCAACTGTTATTTCAACAGGATCTTCGGCGGTAGATATATTGCGTTCGACACTATTAAGTATGTTGAGTCCTGTGTAAAGAGTGACTGTTTTGCCGCTGCCGGTAGGGCCAGTAACCAGAACCATGCCATAAGGCTTGTTAATAGCTCGCAGAAAAAGCTTTTCTTGTTCAGGTTCGAAGCCTAGCTTTTCAATGCCAATTTGAGCGCTGCTTGGATCAAGAATTCGCAAGACAATTTTTTCGCCAAATAGTGTCGGACATGAGTTGACTCGAAAATCAATGGCTCGGTTTTGAGAGAGGGTTATTTTAATCCGGCCATCTTGTGGGACGCGGCGTTCGGCAATATCCATTTTAGCCATGACTTTTATTCTGGATACGATCCGAGTCGCTATATTACTAGGAGGGCTGGCGACTTGATAAAGTATGCCATCGGATCTGTAGCGTATTCGGAAGTATTTTTCATAAGGTTCCATGTGGATGTCAGAAGCACCTTTTTTAATGGCATCTAACAATATTTTGTTAACAAAGCGGACTACCGGCGCATCGTCAATTTCTGTATTGCCTTCCGTTTTGAAGAAATCTTCGTCATCAATATTATTGCTGTTAATATCCAGATTTTCTAATTCAACATCAAGTAGATCAGATATTGAAGTGTCTGCGGCCTCTAACAGTTTTTCTATAGCGTTGAGTAGCTTTTTTTCATCAACGAGTATGGCTTCTGCATGCAGTTGGCTTTGAAACTTGATGTCATCTAAGGCCTGAAAATTAGTGGGGTCTGATATTGCAATAAATAACGTATCGCCACGTTTAATGAGTGGCAGTATATGATGTTTACGTATAAGTTTTTCATTTAATAATTGAATCGGTAGGCTTGGAAGTTCAATAGCTTCGAGATCAAAAAACGGTAAATTGTATTCTTGTGAAGCTTTAATGGCGACCTGGTGGCTATTAATAAGATTATTAATGACCAGATAACTTAATAAAGGCGTATGTTTTATTTGTGCTTGAGTTCTATGGGTTTCAACTTCATTTTCTGTCAATAGTCCATCTTGAATCAAGTAATGAATGAAGTCACTAAGCGGAATGTTTTCAGATGAGTTAGCCATAGGCAAGGTTTAAAGTTAGGTTAAAGAAGGCTAAAGGCTAAAAGTTATGTAGGTTGGGTTAGCGATAGCGTAACCCGACCTACAAAAGCCATAATATTGATGTTTTAATAAATGGGCGTAGGCAATACGCCTCTAGTGTGTTTATTTTTATAGATAATATTGTTGTGACAGTAGGGGCGTATTGCATACGCCCTAATAAAATAATTCCATTTGCATTGAACGTCTACTAATGCCGGTCGGGGTTTGCAAACCCCGTCCCGTGAGAGGCATTGAGCGTTCTATAAATGGGCGTATGCAATACGCCCCTAAGTTTTTTTGCCTTTTACCTTTAGCCTGCTTTTATCACATCGCTAGAATTTTAGCGTGTTGTTGTTCAAGGTTACTTAGCGATGAATTTAACTCAGCTAATTTAGCTTTCTCTTT
>CAIZMK010000197.1 GCA_903934035.1 uncultured Methylococcaceae bacterium | reverse complement strand
GGAAAGTAGCCAGTCTCAATACAACAAAGCTAGATCAAGTTTTGCGAAAAGTAACAGCGTTCAGCGTAGATAACTTTTCAGCGAATAAATTTAAAACGCCTATTTTTGTTCAAGATACCAGTGTTATCCCTCCATCAGGCAAGGTACTTGGCGTTGAAGAACTTAAACTCATGGTTGAAGCCTCACTCGATGGCTGGCTAACTACAGGCCGTTTTAATACACAATTCGAAGAAAAGCTGGCCGCTTTTATCGGCATTAAGCATCTAATCACCGTTAACTCGGGCTCATCGGCTAACTTAGTGGCCTTTAATACCTTAACCTCACCCAAGCTAGGAGCGCGTGCCATCAAGCCCGGTGATGAAGTCATTGGTGTGGCCGCTGGCTTTCCAACCACCGTAAATCCAATACTACAGTTTGGTGCAGTACCCGTATTTGTCGATGTCGATCCTAAAACCCACAACATTGATGCCAGTAAAATAGAAGCTGCCATTAGCCCTAAAACCAAAGCCATCATGTTGGCGCACTCACTAGGCAATCCTTTTAACCTAGATGTGGTCACAGAGCTATGTGAAAAATACAACTTATGGTTAATCGAAGATTGTTGTGATGCCTTGGGCACCACTTATCGCGGAAAAATGGTCGGCACCTTCGGTGACATCGGCACCTTAAGTTTTTATCCAGCGCATCACATTACTATGGGTGAAGGCGGTGCCGTATTTACCAATAGTAAAAAACTAGCAAAAATCGCCGAGAGTTTTCGAGACTGGGGCCGTGATTGCTTTTGCCCACCCGGTAAAGACAATAGCTGTGGCATACGCTTTTGCTGGCAATTAGGCGAACTGCCCAAAGGCTATGACCATAAATATACCTACAGCCACTTAGGCTACAATCTTAAAATCACCGATATGCAAGCGGCTTGTGGCGTAGCCCAATTAGACAAAGCACCGCAGTTTATTCAAGCCCGCAAAGATAATTTTGCCTTTTTGAAAGAACGCTTAAAAAGCTGTGCAGATTTTTTGCAACTGCCCGAAGCCACCGAACATTCAGACCCTTCCTGGTTCGGCTTTCCTATTACCGTAAAAGACAACAGCCCTGTAACCCGCTTGGAATTACTCACGCATTTAGATGAGCATAAAATCGGCTCACGTTTATTATTTGCCGGTAACTTAACTCGCCAGCCTTATATGATAGGAGCAAACTTTCGTATCAGTGGTGATCTGACTCATACCGATAATGTTATGAACAACACGTTTTGGATTGGTGTACAGCCGGCTTTGACCATAGAAATGCTGGAGTTTGCGGCGAGCAAGATTGAAGCGTATCTAGGTGTCAATGTCTGATGTCAACAACTCAATTACTCGCTAACAGAATCCGGCAGAATGCCCTAAAAATGGTTCATAGAGCAAAAGCCTCTCATATTGGCAGTGCACTCTCTATTACCGATATTCTTGCTGTGCTGTATGGCGAAGTCATGCATTTTAACCCTACTGACCAGCATGATAAGTTGCGTGATCGTTTTATTTTGAGTAAGGGCCATGCCTGTGTCGCTGTTTACTCCACGCTAGCTGAAGTAGGTTTTATTCCGAAAGAGCAGTTAGATACTTATGGCGAAGATTTTTCATGGCTAATGAATCATATTAGCCATAAAGTTAATGGCGTAGAGTTTTCAACCGGCTCACTAGGTCACGGGTTACCTTTTGGTGTGGGTAAAGCACTAGCAGCTAGAACGCGTGGTGAGACTTGGCGGACATTTGTTTTATTGAGCGATGGCGAAATGGACGAAGGAACGAACTGGGAGGCTTTAATGTTTGCAGCACATCATAAGCTTACCAACCTAACAGCTATTATTGATTACAACAAACTTCAGAGCATTGACTCAATAGCGAATACCTTGGCACTGGAGCCGTTCGTCGATAAATTAAAGGCCTTTGGTTGTGAGGTGCATGAAATTGATGGTCATAGCCATGAATTAATTGCTGATGCTCTAACTATTATCTCCGATGAAAAGCCGACAGTTATAGTTGCTCATACTATCAAAGGGAAAGGCGTTAGTTTTATGGAAAAGCGTATTGAATGGCATTATAAAAACCCAAATGATGAACAATTAGCGATAGCGCTAGCCGAGCTGGAGTTATCCCATGCGTAGTGCTTTCATTAACGAGTTAGTCGCAGCGGCAGAAATTAACGAAAACATCGTATTAGTGGTAGGAGATTTGGGCTTTGGTGTCATAGAGCCATTTGCTAAACGCTTTCCAAAGCGGTTTTTTAATGCCGGCGTGGCTGAGCAGAATATGATGGGGCTTGCTGCAGGCCTTGCTTCTGAAGGTTTTCATGTTTTTGTTTATTCTATAGCGAATTTCCCGACATTTAGATGCGCAGAACAAATTCGTAATGATGTCGATTACCACAACCTACCAGTAACGGTAGTTGCTGTAGGGGGAGGTATGGCCTATGGCAATCTGGGGTATTCACATCATGCAGTGCAAGATTATGCATTAATTCGTACGATGCCTAATATGCTCATTGCAGCGCCTGGTGATCCTATGGAAGTAATTGCCTGTATGCGTTATTTGATCAGCAATCCACAGCCTAGCTACCTTCGTATAGGTAAAGCTGGAGAGCCATGTATTCACGCTGAAATACCGGAGGTATCACCGGGCAAATGGCTGACTATTCGTGAAGGTTATAAAGGTGGCGTTAGTTATTTAACGACAGGGGCCACTCTCGATCTAGTGCATCAACTACTGAACCAGAGACCCGATCTAAAATCCTATTCTCTAAACTCAATGCCATTGTGGAGCATGAAGACAAAAGCTGTTCAATCGCAACAGGTTGAAAAATTTGAAGGTGTCATCACTGTTGAAGATCACTTGATGGATGGGGGCTTTGGAAGCTGGCTTTTGGAATCAATCACAATACGCCCTGAGCTTTTAGCTAGAATAAAGATAAAGTCGCTAAATGCAAAAGTGTGCGGCATGGTTGCCAAGCAATCAACGATGAATATGCAAGGAGGATTAACGGTGGAATTTTTATGCGCATAGCTATATTAGGTGCCACCAGCCAAATCGCAAAAGATTTGCTAGTAGCCTTTGCCAAACAAGACAATCATGAGTTAGTCCTTTTTGCCCGCAGACCTGAGATCGTAATGCCGTGGTTAGCCAGCGTCGGTTTGTCGGGACGATACGCTGTCAAAGATTTCGCAGCTTTCAGTATAGATGAGCATTTTGATGCCCTCTTAAATTTTGTCGGCGTAGGTGATCCTGCACAAGCAGCGGCAATGGGGGCCTCAATATTTGATGTAACCTTAAAATACGATCAACTGGCACTGAACTATTTAGAGCACGATCCTCTATGTCGCTATATCTTTCTAAGTAGCGGGGCTGCTTATGGTTCAAGTTTTGATGCGCCGGTTGATGAAAACACCAAGGCGACGGTCGCCATTAATAATTTACAACCACAAGATTGGTATGCCGTCGCCAAGCTACATGCCGAATGTCGGCATCGCTCGTTAGCACACTTACCCATTATTGATATTCGGGTGTTTAATTATTTTAGCCATACCCAGGATATGTCGGCACGATTTTTAATAACGGATATTGTGCGTGCTATTCTCGATAAAACGGTATTAAAAACTTCAGCGGATTATATCGTTCGTGACTTTATACATCCTTCTGATTTTTATAACTTGGTCATTGCGTTATTAACAGCACCTACGACAAGTGCTGTGGTTGATTGTTACAGTAAAGCGCCGATTGATAAACCTGCTTTATTAACAGCTATGCAAGAAAACTTTGGTTTACGATATGAAATAATTGAAACCAGTGCCGGCGTTAATGCGACAGGTAGCAAACCACATTACTACTCATTAAATACAAAGGCAGATAATTTTGGCTATCAGCCCAATTTCACTTCATTGGAAGCGCTATTGTTAGAAGTCAATGAGTTATTACAACAGACAAATAAAATCAGTTAGACATGAAAAAAAATCGTAAACAAAAAGTGAATCGAGTAAGACAAGAAAGTACTCAGCCGAAACTAATTATTAGTGGTGAGCAGCAAGCGCTTCATCAGTCTGAAAACAAAGTAGGCAGCATAAAACCACTGCTTAAATTTATAGCTGTTGGCGTGCTGAATACACTTGTTGGCTATGCCATTTATGGGCTCTTTATTTATTTAAACATACCCTACTTATTCGCATTGCTGATGGCGACGGTTGTGGGTGTAATATTTAATTATTTTAGTATTGGCCGCCTAGTTTTTAAATCACAGGGTGGGTGGTTTATTTTTGCTAAATTTATGATTGCTTACGCTGTGGTGTATGGTGTTAATGCAACAGCGTTAGACCTTCTAATAAAGAACTTCGACTTTAATCCTTATGTTGGCCAAGCGTTATGCGTGCCGCTAAGTGTCATTATCAGTTGGCTGTTGATGAATTATTGGGTTTATAAAAACAATAAAACAATAATTCAACCTCAAATGAATAATAAGACAGCAGTGATAACTGAGAAGCTTTTGACAAATGAAGCTCAAGTGCTTAATAAAATACAAGCAGTAAATAATGTACAGTCAGATAAACTGATTAGTATTGTCACGCCTTGTTATAACGAAGAAGATAATATTCAAGAGCTTTATGATCGTATCGTAACGGTCATGGCGACATTACCTTATGATTATGAACATATTTGTATTGATAATGCTTCGACTGATAGTACGGTTAACAAGATTAAGGCGCTCGCTGCAAAGGACAAACGCGTAAAGTTGATTGTTAATGCGCGTAATTTTGGGCATATTAAATCACCTTATTATGCAATTCTTCAGTCTCGTGGAGATGCTTGTATTTTGATAGCTTCTGATTTACAAGATCCACCCGAAATGATCGTGGATTTTATAAGGAAATGGGAAGAAGGCTTCAAGACAGTGCTTGCAGTAAAGCCGGAAAGTGAAGAATCATCCATCATGTTCTTTTTAAGAAAAGCTTATTACCGCTTTATCACTAAAATATCAGAAGTGCCTTTAGTGCAAAATGCGACGGGAGCCGGTTTATTCGATAAAGTTGTGGTAGATATTTTACGTAACATTCATGATTCGTATCCTTACTTTCGAGGTCTTTTGTGTGAAATAGGTTTTCCTATTGCGACAGTACCCTTCAAACAACCGAAAAGACAACGCGGTATTACCAAAAATAATTTTTATACCTTATATGATATTGCCATGCTGGGCATTACCAATCATAGTAAGGTACCACTACGATTAATGGCGATGGGAGGATTTTTACTTTCTTTTATTAGTTTACTGGTTGCTGTAGGTTTTTTCGTAGTAAAACTCATTTTTTGGGAGTCATTCCAATTAGGTACAGCTCCCATGTTGATCGGTATCTTTTTCTTTGGTGCGGTACAAACATTTTTTATTGGTGTACTGGGTGAGTATGTGGCGTCTATTCAAACGCAGGTGCGTAATATGCCGCTGGTGGTGGAGTTAGAACGGGTTAATTTCGAGTAGATAATTATGTTAAAAATATTGAGAAATAAGATACCTCAGGGTCAGACACCTTTTAGATTAAGCATATTTACATTCATTGTGATTTTCTGTTATGCTCGCTTTTACTATTTCTAACTTGGGATGAGATGATTTTATGCGTACGACTATAGATATTGATGATCAATTGTTACTTTATGCCAAGCATCAAGCCGTTGAACAAGGTTGTACGATTAAACAAATTATGGAAGATGCCTTACG
>CAIZMK010000196.1 GCA_903934035.1 uncultured Methylococcaceae bacterium | reverse complement strand
ATTCAAGATTAATGGTTAAGTTCTTATCGAAAATTTATGATGGTGTAATTCTATTAATATCGAATTTACCATGATAAGTTTTGATAGTTTGGTGAAAAAAACGCTTGGAGCTACCTTCTTTCCGTCTTGCAAAGCAATGCTTTCATGGTTGCTTATAAATTGAAATTTATAATAGAAGTCAGTTTAGGATATGGCCCGATTATACTAACAACTTATTATAAATCAAATCAAAATCATTTACTTTAACACCCTTTGATCGTAAAAAATTATAGAACATTGCTAAGTGAACTTGCAGCGTTCTTAAAAAATTACAGAGCATTGCTATTTAAACTAGCAGTGATCTTAAAAAACCATGAGGCATTGCTAAGTCAACTAGCAGTAGTTTTAAAAAATCATAGAAGATTGCTCAGTAAACTAGCAGTGATCTTAAAAAACCATGGAGCATTGCTAAGTCAAATAGCAGTAGTTTTAAAAAATCATAGAAGATTGCTCAGTAAACTAGCGGTGATCTTAAAAAACCATGGAACCTTGCCAATTCAACTAGCAGTAGTTTTAAAAAATTATAGAAGATTGCTCAGTAAATTAGCGATGATCTTAAAAAACTATGGAACCTTGTTAAGTAAACTAGCAGTCATCTTAAGAAATTATCGTGCATTGCTAAGCTAGTTAGGAGTAATCATGATTGAGTAACGGCATAAAGTTCAGTAATGTGATCGCTCAACATTGGGTCAGTAACTTGATATGGTATACTCTGCTGCAAAGCTAGATTATTTCAATAAACAGTGAGTTGTAGCATTGCAAAAATCAGGTAACTTAATGGCAGGAATCATACTTGTTACGGGCGCTCAGGGTTTTGTAGGTCAGCCGTTAAGCTTTGCCTTAACAAAACAAGGTTATCAGGTACGCGCTCCACTACGTGGTAACTTTCAAACAAATGATGGCCAGCAAACAATATCGGTAGGTGACATTAATAGCGATACGCTTTGGGCAGAGGCGCTAGTTGATGTTGCTGTGGTGATTCATTTGGCTGCTCGAGTACATGTTATGAACGAAACAGTCGCAGATGCTTTGTCGGCCTATCGTCAAGTCAATGTTGAAGGGACTTTAAATCTAGCTAGACAAGCCGTTCAGGCAGGAGTCAAACGTTTTATCTTTATCAGCTCAATTAAAGTCAATGGTGAAGCTACGAGCTTAGGTCATCCTTATCGAGAAGGTGACGTGCCAGCTCCCTTAGATGCTTATGGAATTTCTAAATATGAAGCCGAGCTGGCCTTGCAGCAATTGGCTAAAGAGACAGGCTTAGAACTTGTGATTATTCGCCCTGTGTTAATTTATGGTCCAGGCGTTAAGGCAAACTTTAAAGCTATGATGCGCTGCTTGGATATAGGTCTGGTATTGCCATTAGGTAGTATTCAAAATCAGCGTAGTTTATTAGCTTTAGATAATTTAATTAATTTAATACAGCTCTGTATTACCCATCCGGCAGCCGCTAATCAAATATTTTTAGCTTCGGATGGTGTCGATATGTCTACACCTGAGTTGTTAATTGCCATGGGCTCAGCACTCGGTAAACCGGCTCGTTTATTCAAGTTGCCAGAGCCTTTAATCATGATAGCTGCTAAATTATTAGGCAAGCACGCGATGGCGGAACGTCTGTGTGGTTCTTTGCAAGTCGATAGTTCTAAGGCTCGGGAATTATTGGGCTGGCAGCCGCCGCTCTCAGTGCGAGAGGCTTTAGATAAAGTTGCGATTGCTTACAGGAATAATCGGTCATGTTAATGTTAGTAAGCTTATGTATTTTGGCTATGCTGTTAAGTGGTTTGTTGACAGGCTGGCTGCGTCGTTATGCCTTGGCCGCAAGTTTGATAGATATTCCTAATGCGCGTAGTTCACATAAATTGCCTACCCCTAGAGGCGGTGGCTTATCGATAGTCATCGTATTTTTGTTGGGTTTGCTTGCACTCTTTGGTTTAGATCTGCTTGCAGGGTCTGTGTTATGGGCACTATTAGGTGCTGGTGCGATCGTAGCTATCACTGGCTTTTTAGATGATCATGGTCATATTGCCGCGCGTTGGCGTTTGTTGGTGCATTTTTGTGCTGCCGCCTGGGGGCTTTATTGTTTAGGTGGTTTGCCGACCATCATCTTGCCTGTTCTAGGTTTATCTATACTTACTTTAGATTTGGGCTGGATAGGTCAACTCTTAGCGGCTCTGTATTTAGTATGGTTGCTGAACCTTTATAACTTTATGGATGGTATTGATGGAATTGCCAGTATTGAGGCGATTACGGTTAGCGTAGGCGCTGCTCTTTTATATGCCATCCAAGCTGAGGCTAATACATTATGGGGGGTGCCGGTATTGTTGACGATGACTGTTGTTGGCTTTTTAGTGTGGAATTTTCCACCTGCTAAGATTTTTATGGGTGATGCGGGCAGTGGTTTTTTAGGTATTGTATTAGGTTTGCTGTCTATTCAGGCAGCGTGGGTTAATCCTTTGTTCTTATGGAGCTGGCTGATTTTATTAGCGGTTTTTATCACTGATGCGACTTGGACTTTATTTAGGCGTTTATTAAGAGGCGAAAAAGTCTATCAGGCGCATTGCAGTCATGCTTATCAATATGCCGCTAGATTTTATGGTTCTCATAAGAAAGTCACTTTAACCGTTGCGGTTATTAATTTAGTTTGGTTATTGCCCTTGGCGTTGGGCGTGGCTTTGAATCAAATTAATGCGGGCTTTGCTTTACTATTGGCTTATCTGCCCTTAATAGTGCTGGCCATTGTTTTTCGCGCGGGTCAAAGAGAATCTGTATGAAGCAAGCTATTTTAGCCTCTTGGTTTATTGGTCTTAAACGGCGTAATAAGGCTTTTATTTTAATTAGTACCGATGTGTTTTTTGTATTGTTCGCTTTATGGTCAGCGTTTTCTTTGCGTTGGGGCGAGCTTTATATGCCTAAAGGTGATGAATGGTATTTGTTTGCGGTAGCACCGGTCATTGCAGTACCTGTTTTTCTTAGATTAGGTTTGTATCGAGCTATCATTCGTTATATAGAAATACGCGCCTTATGGACTATTATGCAGGCGACGACTATATATGCCTTAGTCTTTGCCTTTGTCTTGTATGAATCAGGTATTAAGGTTATTCCTCGTACTGTTTCGCCATTAAATTGGTTGCTGGTCATGTTGCTGGTGGGTAGTAGTCGATTTTTTGCGCGTTGGTGGTTGGGCGAAACTTATTTTCGTTTAGGTGGGTTACGCGACACTAGTGATGTCCGTAAAAAAAATGTGCTGATTTATGGCGCGGGTAGTGCCGGCGTGCAGTTGGCTTCCGCTTTAGAGCATGGTCGGGAATTTCGTCCAGTTGCTTTTATAGATGATGATGGTTTATTGCATAAAAGTAAGATCAACGGTTTACGTATTTATCCTTTTAATGCCTTAAGTTATTTAATAGAGCGCTATCAAATTACTGATGTGCTGTTGGCGATGCCTTCAGCCAAACGATCGCATATTAGTGATTTAATAAAATTGCTTGAGCCTTATGCCGTGCACGTCATGTCTATGCCGGGCTTATCTGATATTGCTCAAGGTAAAATCACCGTTGATGCTTTGCAGGAAGTCGATATTGCTGATCTTTTAGGACGGCATCCCGTTGCCCCTGATCAATCTTTATTGGCGGCAGCGATCACCGAAAAGATAGTGATGGTTACTGGAGCGGGTGGGTCTATTGGGTCGGAACTTTGTCGGCAAATTGTGCAGTTACAACCACGTATGTTGATTCTTTTTGAGTTGAGTGAATTTGCCCTGTATGCCATAGAAAAAGAGCTGCAGCATTTGTTAAGCCGTAAGCCTCAATTTGCATCTGTCGAAATTATTACGGTACTAGGTTCTGTTGCTGATGCTAGGCGTGTAGAAAATGTGTGCACTGTTTTTAAAGTTCAAACTCTTTATCATGCGGCGGCGTATAAGCATGTCCCCATGGTAGAAAAAAATCCCGGTGAGGCGATTAGGAATAATATCTTTGGGACTTTATATGTCGCGCAAGCCGCTATTAAAGCTAATGTTGAATTGTTTGTTTTAATATCAACTGATAAGGCGGTCAGACCGACTAATACTATGGGAGCCACTAAACGCTTTGCAGAATTAATTTTGCAAGCTTTGAGTGCGGGTTTTGGTAGTGAGCATCAAACGCGCTTTACCATGGTGCGTTTTGGTAATGTCTTAGGCTCATCGGGTTCTGTCGTACCTTTATTCAGAGAGCAGATTGCTAGAGGTGGTCCTGTTACGGTCACTGATGAACGTATTATTCGTTATTTTATGACTATTCCCGAAGCTGCGCAGTTAGTTATTCAGGCGGGTGCTTTAGGGCAGGGTGGTGACGTTTTGGTATTAGATATGGGTGAACCTATACGTATCGTTGATTTAGCAAAACGTATGATTCATTTAAGTGGTTTAGAAATAAAAGATGAAGCGCATCCAAACGGTGAGATAGAAATTATTTATACTGGTTTGAGATCAGGTGAAAAGCTTTACGAAGAGTTACTTATTGGTGATGAGGTTTCAGAAACTACTCATCCTAGAATTATGCGGGCCCAGGAGCAAGTGATTGCTTGGCCAGATTTGGAGAAAATGTTGCAACAATTGGAGTTGGCCAGCCTAGATGATAATTTTGAGCTTATTAGACAAGTGTTGACTCAAGCCGTGTCAGGATTTGTACCGCAGTGTGGTATTAATGATGTGTTATGGACGCGGACTGCCAATTTAAAATAGGGCTGTTTGGCTTTATTGTTTGCTTTTAGATAAGGTTTTTCCTAAGTACAGGCGAAGGGCGAAAGCTAGTCTCTTAGGCTTAGCCTTTTGCCTAGGTTCAGGATAGTCCTGTTTATAAATGAACGGTTGACTCGAAATAGCCCCGTCATTAAGTTACTAGCCCTTATTTTAGGCAAAAAAAACCTCCCAGTACACTGACGTAAAGGGAGGTAAAAGTTCAAGCAGAACATTATGAGGAGAAACTGCTTGGAGGCATAACACCAGGAGGTAGTTAACTTTTTAGCACTTAGCTGTTCAGGGTTGCGCGTGTTGCGATGTTGCTATAAATAGCGGCGCCAGCAAATAACACGGTAGAAATAATAAATTGTCCGGAGATGAAGCTTCCGATACCAGCAATAAATAGTAAAGCAAGGATCATATATTTGTTTAAATAGTTCATGAGATAAATCCTGTTAAAGTAAAGAAACTTTCAACGTTAGTTGTTGCTTTAAGTTTTGCGTTGCTGTATGACTTGGTTTGTATTATAGGCAGATATGTATTAAGCACAATATGCATAACAATGAATGGATTGTTTCTTTTTAAGATATAATGATTCATGTCAAGAGTTTCTTAATCATAGATGGCTTTGGGGGTGATTAAAATTGCGAGTGAAAGTAGGCATATTGAGAGCTTTAGGATGTCATTCTATAAAATATTGATTTATTATTAATTCCAAGTATTTTTAATCACAGCCAGTGACTGTAGTTGCAGGTAGTTATCTATTTTTATAGCTTCAATCATTTATTAATTTAAACAATAGGTACTTGTGCTAATGCTAAGTGCATCAATTGCTATGAGAGGGCGCGGTGGATAAATTAACCAGTATGACCGTTTTTGTTCGAGTCGCCAAAGCCGGAAGCTTTGCAGGAGGCGCGCGTGAATTGGGTATTTCTAGAGCGATGGCCACTAAACATATTATGCAGCTTGAAGGAAGTTTGGGTACGCGCTTAATTAATCGTACCACACGCAGTTTAAGTTTAACGGATGTGGGCATCTCTTATTTAGAACGTTGTCAGCAAGTGTTGCTAGATGTCGATGAAATGGAGGCTGCGGTTACGCATTTGCAAACCGAACCCAGAGGATTATTAAAAATTAGTGCGCCGCCAGCGATAGGCGCAACTCATATTGCCCGGGCGGTTGCTGAATTTTTAAAGATATATCAAGATTTGACCATAGAAATGGTTGTACAAGGCAGTCCTGGTGATTTAATTGATGAAGGTATTGATCTTGCGATTGTGTTAGGTGATTTAGATGATACCAGTATGGTGGCGCGTAGATTAGCGAGTTCATCTTTAGTCATCTGTGCCTCGCCAGAATATTTGCAACGTGAGGGTGTGCCTTACACCCCAGAAGATTTAGCAAATCATAGTTGTTTAATTAATTGGGCGGTATCCCCGCGTAATAAATGGCAATTTAAAAATGGTTCAGGATTTAAAACGGTGCAAGTCACAGGAAGAATGCAAGCTAATGCCGCGCATCCCATTCGTATTGCAGCACTTAATGGCTTAGGTTTAGTGATGTTGCCGACTTATATCGTAGGTAAGGATATAGAAAATGGCACACTGCAAGTGGTTTTGGAAGACTATCCTCTACCTCCTTTAGATATTCATGCTGTTTATCCTCATAGAAAGTATTTATCGGCTAAAGTAAAAAGTTTTATGGATTTTTTGCAAGTGTGGTTACAAGGTCGAGTGAGTATGCCAGGCTCTGAATAATGAATGCGCTAATAAATAAATGGAATTTGCTTTATAATCAGGCTGATGTTGCTGATTATAAAGCTGCCAAAGTATTAACGGAAAATAGTTTTTTGTTACCAAGTTCTGGAAGCGCTTTGGATTTGGCGTGTGGTTTGGGTGCTAATTCAGTCTTTTTAGCGCAGCAAGGTTTGGCGGTGACTGCCTGGGATATTTCAAATGTGGCTATTGATAAATTAAAAGTCATTGCAGCTACGCAAAGGCTAAATATCAATGCTTGCCAAGAAAATATACAGGTCGAAAGCTTCGCTAAATATCGCTTTGATGTCATCGTTGTCAGTCGATTTCTTGACCGGACTCTAAGTGATGCGATAATAGGAGCAATTAAACCTAATGGTTTGCTTTTTTATCAAACCTTTAATCGAGAAAAAACTAATCAAGTCGGCCCTAATAATCCAGATTATTTGTTGGCTGCTCATGAGTTATGTTCAATGTTTGCTAAGTTAAAGCTAGTGTTTTACAGAGATAATGCTTTAATTGGCAATACATCACAAGGGCTAAGAAATGAAGCTCAATTTATCGGTCAGAAATAGAGTAATGAGTTAACAGCATGATTAAAAATTTAAATCCACAGCAAACGTGGACTTTATGGCAAGAACATAGCAATGCAGTCTTAGTTGATGTGCGTACAAAAATGGAGCACGTTTTTGTAGGGCATCCACCCGGCGCTATTCATATAGCTTGGAAAGAAGCCCCTGATTGGCAGATTAATACTGATTTTGTATCTGAAGTTGAAAAACATCAACTTGATAAAACAGCGCCTGTTTTGTTGTTATGCCGCAGTGGACAGCGTTCCTTAGAAGCCGCTATGGCACTGCAGGCCGCTGGTTTTACTGATTTGATTAATATTGTCGATGGCTTTGAAGGACCTTTAGATCAACAACAGCATCGTGGTCAAATAGCCGGCTGGCGTCATGATGGCTTGCCTTGGCGACAAGGTTAATTAAATCATTAATTACCTAGGTAAGATGAATTAAGCATCTTACTCGTTTTAAAAGGCGCTATTTAGCGCCTTATACTTATTTATAAACCCCTTAGAGTACAAAAAAGTGATCGAAAAATTAAGAAATATCGCCATTATTGCCCACGTTGACCATGGTAAGACGACATTAGTTGATAAGTTATTGCAACAATCAGGTACCTTTGCTTCACATGCAAAAGTTACCGAACGCATTATGGACTCTAACGATATCGAAAAAGAGCGTGGTATCACCATTCTTGCAAAAAATACGGCTTTAGATTGGAACGGCTACCACATCAATATCGTTGACACCCCAGGCCATGCTGATTTTGGTGGTGAAGTTGAGCGAGTATTATCGATGGTAGATTCAGTATTGTTGCTGGTTGATGCCGTTGATGGACCTATGCCACAAACTCGTTTTGTAACTCAAAAAGCTTTTGCTTTAGGTTTAAAACCGATCGTTGTTATTAATAAAATTGACCGTCCAGGCGCACGTCCTGATTGGGTTGTTGATCAAACCTTTGATTTGTTTGACCGTTTAGGCGCTACTGATGAGCAATTAGATTTTCCTATCGTTTATGCCTCAGCTATCAATGGTTATGCTGGATTAGAGCACACTATTACGGGTGGCGACATGACTCCTTTATTTGAAACTATTGTTTCAAAGGTAAGTCCACCACCTGTTGATATCGATGGTCCTTTTCAAATGCAAGTTTCTAGTCTTGATTACAATACTTATGTGGGTATTATTGGTATTGGTCGTATTCAACGCGGTAGCATTAAACCGAATCAACCGATTACGATTATTAATCGTGAAGGTGTTGAGCGTAAAGGACGTATGCTGCAAATTTATGGTTTCCATGGTTTAGAGCGTGTAGAAGTTGCTGACGCACGTGCCGGTGACATTATTGCTTTTGCTGGTATTGAAAAGTTAGAAATTTCGGACACGCTTTGTCATCCTGATAACGTAGAAGCGATGACACCTTTATCAGTCGATGAGCCGACTGTGAGTATGACTTTTCAAGTAAATAACTCACCATTTGCTGGTAAAGAAGGTAAATTTGTTACAACTAGACAAATTCGTGATCGTTTAGATAAAGAATTGCAACATAACGTAGCATTAAGAGTTGAAGATACTGCTGACCCAGATAAATTTAAAGTTTCTGGTCGTGGCGAATTGCATCTATCAGTATTAATTGAAAATATGCGTCGCGAAGGCTTCGAAATGGGCGTATCTCGCCCAGAAGTAATTCTTAAGGAAATTGATGGGAAGAAGTGCGAACCATTTGAAATGGTGACTATTGAGGTTGAAGAAGAACACCAAGGTAGCATCATGGAGAAACTAGGTGAGCGTAAAGGTGATTTAACTAATATGGTTCCAGATGGTAAAGGTCGTATTCGTTTAGAATATATGATGCCATCGCGAGGTTTAATTGGTTTTCAAACTGAATTTATGACCGCGACTTCAGGATCTGGCTTGCTTTATCACGTTTTTGATCATTACGGTCCTATGAAAGTGGGTGATGTAGGTAGTAGATTGCGTGGTGTAATGATTTCTATGGTAGCTGGTAAAGCTGTTACTTATTCGTTACATCCTTTACAAGAGCGCGGTGACTTATTATTAGTCAATGGTGATGAAGTGTATGAAGGTATGTTAGTTGGCTTGCATTCACGTAGTAATGATCTTTGTGTCAACCCTTGTAAAGCAAAGCAATTAACAAATATTCGTGCCTCAGGTACTGATGATACTTTGACATTAGCTCGCATACAAAAAATGACTTTAGAGCAAGCTTTAGAATTTATTGCTGAAGATGAGTTGGTAGAAGTAACGCCAAAATCAATACGTTTACGTAAGAAGTTATTAACTGAAAACGAGCGTAAAAGATCGGCTAAGAGCTAAGTTAGTATAAGAACGAACGTCGGGTTACGCTAACGCTAACCCGATCTACGCTTATTTTTCGCAAGTTTATGGTTAGCCGTAACACATCAATACTAGATGCCCAGAAAGGCTCTGTTTAGTTTATTCTTCAATGCCTAATCGCTTTAGCTAGGGCTTAATTCATTAAAAAATACATTAACTTGCTCAGCATCAAACGGCCAGCCTAGTTGTTTTTGGCTTTCTGGATGATATAAAGCGGGAATAAGTAAGGCAAACTGCGCTTGCCATTGTTCTTGTTCGGCAATATCTATCAATTCAATTAAACATGCTTTGTTAGTGCTTAAGCAGTCATTGACTATTTGTTCGGCTAGTTCGCAAAGATGGCAACCTGAGGTGCCAAGTAGTAATACGCGTTGCATTAATTAGGCTCTGCTATTAAGTTAGATTTCAAATTACATTGATTATTGTAAATATTGGAGTAAGTCAGCTTCGCCACGTATTAACAGGCGAATGTACGGGGCGAATTTGTCGCCCCTACAGGGGCAATCTAGCGGCGATAGTTAACTGTAGGCCGGAATAAGACTTTTCGAGCGCAAGCAATAAAAGCCTTTCCGGCATGTATAACGATTCTGCGCAAGAATGCCACCACGCGTTGCGCTTGAGTAATCTTATTCGTTAGTGGTGTAAATGTGCAGCCAGCCAGCGTTCGGCTACGGCGATCTCTAAACCTTTACGTTGGGCGTAATCATATAGCTGGTCTTTATCTATTTTTCCCACATTAAAATATTGTGATTCAGGATGAGAGAAATACCAGCCACTCACTGCTGAGGCGGGGTACATGGCATAACTTTCAGTCAGTTCTATGTCAGTGTTTTCGGTGACATTAAGTAGTTCAAACAATTTAGCTTTTTCAGTATGGTCTGGGCAGGCAGGGTAGCCTGGGGCAGGACGTATACCTTTATAGGCTTCATTAATCAATTGCTCAGAATCTAATGTCTCATCTATGGCATAGCCCCAATAATCTTTTCTGACGACTAGATGCAAATATTCTGCAAAGGCTTCTGCCAATCTATCAGCCAAGGCTTTTAGCATAATGGCGCTGTAATCGTCGTGATCATCAGCAAATTGTTGTAATTTTTGTTCGATTCCAATGCCTGTTGTAACCGCAAAAGCACCGATATAATCGGCTACTCCTGAATCTTTGGGTGCAATAAAATCAGACAAACAGTAATTGGGTCGTCCTGGTGCTTTAATGTTTTGTTGGCGTAAGTGATGCAGAGTTTCTATACGTTGTTGGCGATGCTCATCACTGTAAATGATCACGTCATCAGTCTCGCTATTGGCAGGAAAGAAGCCAAAAACTGCTTTGGCACTTAGCCATTCCTCTTTGATGATTTGTTGCAACATGAGTTGTGCATCATCAAATAGTTTTCTAGCTTCTACACCAACAACAATATCATCCAGTATTTTTGGATAGCTGCCAGCCATTTCCCAAGTTTGAAAAAATGGCGTCCAATCGATGTACTTCACTAAGGTTTCTAATGGGAAATGCTCTAGTACTTTGATACCTAGAAAAGACGGTTTGACTGGTATTAATTGCGTGCCACCTATAAATTTATTGCCTCTAGCATCTTCAATCGAGTGCTGCTTGGTTTTGGCTTCTCGACCTTTATGACGTTCTCTAACTTCCTCATATTCAGCATGTATGCTTTTTATGAAGCCTTCTTTTAAATCAGCGCTTAGTAAATTGCTGGCGACACCGACACCACGCGAGGCGTCAGTCACATAAACGGTAGCGCCTTGGTAATGGGGTTCGATTTTGACCGCAGTATGTGCGCGCGAGGTTGTGGCGCCACCTATCATTAACGGAATAGTAAAGCCTTGGCGCTGCATTTCTTTAGCAACATGTACCATTTCATCTAATGAAGGGGTGATTAAGCCACTTAAGCCGATAATATCGACATTTTCTAAGCGTGCAGTTTGTAAGATTTTTTCGGCGGATACCATCACACCTAAATCAATGACGTCATAATTGTTGCATTGTAATACTACGCCAACAATATTTTTTCCGATGTCGTGGACGTCACCTTTAACGGTCGCCATTAAAATCTTGCCATTAGTTTGGCGCTCGCCACCGACTTTATCAGCTTCCATAAAGGGCATTAAATAAGCGACTGCTTTTTTCATCACCCGTGCTGATTTAACAACTTGCGGTAGAAACATTTTACCTGCGCCAAATAAATCGCCGACGACATTCATACCATCCATTAAAGCACCTTCGATGACATGCAGTGGGCGTTCTGCTTCAAGTCTAGCTTGTTCAGTGTCTTCGTCGATATAGTCGGTAATGCCTTTAATCAATGCATGTTCTAAGCGTTTGTTAACAGTCCAATTACGCCATTCTAAATCTTCTTTTTTGACCTCATTGCTAGTACCGTCGCCACGATATTTTTCAGCAAGCTCCAATAGTTTTTCTGTGCCACTGCCATCGTGAGTATTTAATATTACAGCTTCAACAGCGTCGCGTAAGTCTTCAGGGATATCAGCATAAATTGCGAGTTGACCCGCATTAACGATACCCATAGACATACCAGCTTGAATGGCATGATATAAAAACACCGCATGTATAGCTTCTCTGACTGGGTTGTTACCACGAAAAGAAAAAGATACATTCGAGACGCCGCCGGAAATTAATGCATGGGGTAGGGTGCGTTTAATTTCTCGGGTCGCTTCAATAAAGTCTAGGCCATAATTGTTATGTTCATCTATGCCAGTAGCGACTGCAAAAATATTAGGGTCGAAAATGATATCTTCGGGTGGAAAGTTGACTTGTTCTGTGAGAATTTTATAAGCGCGTTGACAGATCTCAACTTTACGAGCTTGGGTGTCGGCTTGGCCTTCTTCATCAAAAGCCATCACAATAACGGCGGCACCATAGCGATATACTAATTTCGCGTGCTTAATAAAGGCGGCTTCGCCTTCCTTTAAAGAAATTGAGTTGACGATGCCTTTGCCTTGAATACATTTAAGTCCGGCTTCTAAAATATCCCATTTGGATGAATCCAGCATGATGGGTACTTTGGCAATATCTGGTTCAGCTGCGATGAGCATTAAAAAACGCACCATAGCATCTTTTGATTCCAGCATACCTTCATCCATATTGATGTCGATAATTTGGGCGCCATTTTCAACTTGCTGTTTAGCAACATCAAGCGCCTCTTCGAAGTTGCCTTCAATAATGAGGCGTTTAAATGCAGCAGAACCTGTTACATTAGTGCGCTCTCCGACATTAACAAAGAGCGTTTCTGAACCAATAGACATGGGTTCAAGTCCGGCTAAACGACATTTCTTTTCAATTTCAGGTAGTGTTCTTGGTATGCAGTTCTGTAAGGCATCTACGATGGCTTTAATATGTGCAGGTGAAGTTCCGCAACAGCCACCAATAATATTTAGGTAACCATTATTGCCCCAGTCTGCAATTTCTTTAGCCATGGCTTCTGGCGATTCATCGTATTCACCAAACTCATTGGGTAAACCTGCATTTGGATGAGCCGAGACATGTGTATCTGAAATATTTGATAATTCGGCGATATATTGACGTAATTCTTTGGCACCTAATGCGCAATTAAAGCCAAAAGAAATGGGCTTGATATGCTTTAAAGAGTTCCAAAAAGCTGCCACTGTTTGGCCGGATAGGGTTCTGCCAGAAGCGTCAGTAATAGTGCCGGAAATCATAACCGGTAATGTATAACCGATTAGTTCAAAGTAGGTTTCGACTGCAAAAATGGCCGCTTTGGCATTTAAGGTATCAAATATAGTTTCTATAAGGATAATGTCCGCGCCGCCATCTATGAGTCCACGCGTTGCTTCTGTATAAGCGTCTACAAGTTGATCAAAAGAAATGTTGCGAAAGCCTGGGTCATTTACATCAGGTGACATAGAGGCTGTGCGATTTGTTGGGCCCAATACGCCGGCTACAAAGCGAGGTTTCTGTGGTGTTTTTTGTGTATATTCGTTAGCTGCTTGCTTGGCTAGACGAGCAGATTCAAGATTGATCTCGTAAGCTAAGGATTCCATACGGTAGTCTGCCATAGCAATGCTGGTCGCATTGAATGTATTGGTTTCTACTATGTCGGAACCAGCTTCAAAATAAGCACTATGTATGGCTTTGATGATGTCGGGTTGGGTCAAGGATAGTAAGTCGTTGTTTCCCTTAAGATCGGTGTCCCAATGTGCAAAGCGTGTGCCGCGATAATCTTTTTCATCTAGTTTATAGCTTTGGATCATAGTGCCCATTGCGCCATCAAGAAATAAAATTCTTTGGGATAGTTGCTGTTTAAATAGATCTGCTTTGTTCATTGATTATGCCGTGGGATGTTGGGTAGCCAGAATATAATTATTGCTTAAAGAGCAGGCTGGCATTATTATTTTTATCGCTATATTTAGGAGATGAGCATGTCAAAACCAACGATGATTCAAGTATTTAAGAGTGTTCTTTCTGCTTTTATTGGAGTACAAAGTGAAGCGAATAGAAAAAGAGACTTTGAATACGGGTCTTTTTCAAATTATATAATTGTAGGGTTAATTGTTACTGTGTTGTTTGTAGGGGCGGTTATTTTACTAGTTTCTGCTGTTGTCTAGTTATTTTGTTGTAGTGATAAAAAAGCTCAAGTTATGCTTGAGCTTTTTTATGCAGCAGATTTTTATTCTGGTGATTTAAAGCTTTGTTTTATTTTTTGAAACATTTCTGGGATGCCACTAAATAGATTAGCAGCTGATAAGCTTTCTTTAGTAATAAATTTAAGACGTAAGAAAGCTATGATGGCAAAACTGAATAAAGAAGGTGAGAACTCTTCATACAGTGATTTTAATATGCCAGCAAAGCCTGTGAAATCACCTTGGTTTTTTCTGTCAGCGCCATTTAACGCTTCATAAGCACTGCCGCCTTCGCTAGATCTTAAAGATTCCAAAATATTGATATTTATGGATTGGAATAAAAACACTAAGAAAAAGAATAAAATTGCACCGCCGCCCACCCAAATCATGGCGTTGTCTATTTTTGCTTTCATGGCTGACTGATAAAGCCAGATTGCTATGAAAATCATAATCATACCGCTAATCATAATACATACCCCTTTTGTGAATTATTTTTAATTATATTTTTGTTAGAAAATAGTAAAGAAATGGACATTTTAAAGTCATTTTAGAGCCATCTTTATCCACGACTTTACACAGTTCGTACTTTTCTTGCCCTGGTGTTATCTGTTTTTTAATTCCACCCTCTTCGATAGAATATTTAATAGCAATTTTCATTTCTTTGGTTCGTCCTACAGAATCGGTAGCGGTAGTCAGTAAAGCACCATCTGACTTAAAGTCCCATTCAACAGTTACCGCTTTTTTCTCGCCATCAAGTTTCATGGCTTCAGCGGTTAGTTTCCATTTACCCAGTATTTCAGAGTTGCTTTGTAAAGCAACTTCGGCATTTGCTGAAAACGCAAAAAAAAGCGCTGCCAACGGTAATATCTTAACGTATTTTTTCATTATTATTATGCCTCTCATCTTTGACTTCAAAAAACAGAATTGAAACTATACCACATCAGTTCTCGAGCATTAACAAGAATAGTTATTAATAGCGAGATTATATTAATATTTTATTGGCCGCTAACAATAAGCCTTGACTTTAATTTATCCTAAAGTATGATGCAGCCTCCGCTTGCTATGAATTTAGCAGTTTCTCATAAAAATATTTGGTAGGAGATACATACATGGGTTTTATCTTAGATTTAACTGAAACATTAAAAACACCAGCTGGTATGGTTGGCGCTGTTGTTGTTATCGCTGCTGTGTATGCGTTATTGAAATGGGTATTTGCTGCACATCCAGACGACGAAAAATAAGGATATTTAACCGTTCGGTTAGATCGAAGGCTACTCTCCATTCACAAAGAATGGTTAGTGGCCTTATTTTTATGTAATTATCCCTGTATTAACTTTATAAAAAGATTATAATTTACACATTTTTTTTAATGAAATGTATAAGTTTATAATCACAAAAATTATAGAGCTTCAATCTAAGCAAGTTCCTGCAATCGGTATTGGATTGTTTCGGTTTTTCTATGGCTTAGTCACTTTGCAGGAAATTTTCTTCCTGTTATATTTTAATCACCTGATTTTCGATCCTATACCTTATATAGACATCGAATTCCCTATGATCCCCTTTTTTTTGTGTCTTTGGGGTATTGTTGCCTTTTTTGTTATTGTTGGCTATCGCTATCAATTTTCAGTTATCAGTAATTATATTTTCTGGATTCTTTTCGTCAATTTTACGACGATGCAGCGTGATTTTGATGGTGGTTTTGATTCGTTCATGATTGGCGCAGGCTTTTTCCTGCTCTTTATGCCGGGAAGTCGCGCATTCTCAATTGATAATCTTAGATATAAGCTAAGTTCGCCTTTTAAACATTATAGTAGTTTTACTGAGCCTTTAGTTTCAAGTCTTGCCTACTTTATTCCAGTTTTAATTTGTTTAGGTTTTTTGTATTTTGATTCATCCGTTCATAAAATGTTTGCTGAGCATTGGCGGAATGGCTTGGGGTCTTGGTTGCCGTCAACCCAACCTTACTACGTTTCAGCTATTGATATGTCGTTGCTACTTAATAATGAGATACTTGAAAAAATCATAGGTTATACCATACTCGTTTTTCAATTTAGCTTTATGTTTTTCTTTTCGAAGCGCCACTTACGTCCTGTCTATTTAATTGTCGGCTTAGGTTTACATTTAGGAATTACCCTGTCATTAAATATTTATCCTTTTGGCATGGGGATGATCATCTTCTATATTTTATTGGTTCCTTTTAGTTGGTGGCGAACTCTGTCTCGGTTGATAACTGCCAAGCAACCCACTTTAACGGTGTTTTTTGATCAGCAATGCCCGTTATGTAATCGTACAGTCCTTATTCTTAATCATTTTGATATTTTTAAGGGTATCGATTTTAAGAGTGCTCAAGCGTATGCTAGTCAATATCCTGCAATGACTTCAATTGCGCCAGAGAATTTGTTATTAGATTTATATGCTTTAGATGCAAATAATCGCATTTATTCAGGTGTTGATACTTATAGTCAGGTTTTGCGGAAAATGCGCTATTTATATCCTTTAGGGCTATTTTTGAGCTTGCCTGGTATTCACTTTCTTGCTGTAAAAAAATATCGCGAAATTGCTGATTCACGTGATCGAGTTACTTGCTCTACAGATTGTTTAGTTAGTCATGAGTTGCAAGATAATACTTGGTACCATCGTATTTTCGAATGTTTTGCTTTCAAAAAGCCTAAAGCTTTTTCTAGGAAATTGTCACGAATACTCATCGCTATTATCGTATTACAGCTCAATAGTACGATTCATTATGGTCTTTTTTACCGGCTAGACTTAGGTCTCAAACCAAATGCGTACATTGCATCAATTTCAGAGGCCAGTAATGCTCTTATTATGATGTCCTTGACCTTTTTAGGAATTACGCCGCATGCGCTTTATCTGCACGATCATTTTGCTGGTTACAACCGTATCTTAGCGATTACTTATACGGATAATAATGGCGCTGAACAATGGTTGCCTTTTGTTAATGAGCAAGGTCGATTACTTGCTCCCAATTGGGGGCGTGTGCAGTCTATGTGGGCTAATATTGCTGTTACGCCTAAGATTAACAATGTGCGTTTAGAAAAGTTTATTATGAAGGTGACGGCATTTTGGGGGCATAAAATAGGCTTGAATTTAAATGATACGGTGTTTCATATACAACTTAAAAATATTGATGCGCCGTTTTACTGGGTTCCTGATCAATTACATAAGAATTTTATGGCGCCTTGGGTGACTATCGGTACGGTAAGCTGGAAAGCAAATGTTATTTCATTCGACTTACCAGAAAATATTAATTCTTTGTAGTTGTTATTGAGTGAAAAGCTTAAAGAGTTTTTTAGTATTGCATCATCGAAGTAGTCATGATATAAATTGCCTGTGCTTTTTTATAATTGGCGCACATAAAAATAATTTAAACCCCTTTGGAGGATATAAATATGAAAAAGATATTTGCACTTTTAGCTGTAGCACTAGTAGTTGTTGGTTTGTCTGGTTGTATGGATGATCCAGATGGTTCAAAACAAAAAGTTTCTAGTTCTATTTCTTTATAAGACTAAGAATTTTGTAAGACCAAAAAACCCAGCCTTCAAGCTGGGTTTTTTTATGGGTGATTGTTTGTTTTTTTAGGGTATTAAATTAAACGTCCCCATAGATCATAATCATCAGCCTCTTCTAGTTCTACATCAACAAAATCACCTACTTTAAGATGGGTAGCGCCATCAATAAAAACTTGGCCATCAATTTCTGGTGCATCTGATTTACTTCTAGCCACAGCGCCTTCTTCTACGACTTCATCAATTAATACTGTTTCAATGCGGCCTACGCGTTTTTGTAGGCGTGCAGCACTTATTTCAGCTTGATGTGCCATAAAGCGAGACAAACGTTCTTGTTTTATTTCTTCAGGAACTAAATCGGGTAAATCATTCGCAGCCGCACCTTTTACAGGTGAATAAGCAAAGCAACCCACTCTATCAAGTTGAGCTTCGCTCATAAAATCTAATAATTGCTCGAATTCTTGTTCTGTTTCACCTGGAAAGCCCACGATAAAGGTGCTGCGTAAAGTAATATCAGGACAAGTTGCTCGCCATGCTTTAATGCGTTCTAAATTATTTTGGCTGGCGGCAGGGCGCTTCATTAATTTAAGGATGCGGCTGTTAGCATGTTGAAAAGGGATGTCTAGGTAGGGAAGGATTTTTCCATCAGCCATTAAAGGAATAACATCATCGACATGAGGATAGGGGTAGACGTAATGCATCCGTACCCAGATACCTAAATCACCCAATGCTTCAGCTAAATCATAAAAGCGTGTTTTTACCGAACGACCTTTCCAGTCTCGACTTTGATACTTTAAATCTAAGCCATAAGCACTAGTGTCTTGTGAAACGACTAATAATTCTTTTACGCCAGCATTAGCAAGGCGCTCAGCTTCACGCATGACATCGTCAATGGGTCTACTGACTAAATCACCGCGCATGGAGGGGATAATGCAAAAGGTACAGCGATGATTGCAGCCTTCGGATATCTTTAGATAAGCATAATGTTCAGGTGTTAATTTTATGCCTTGAGGTGGCACAAGACTGCTAAAGGGGTCGTGGCGTTGTGGTAAATGTTCGTGTACTGAACTAATCACTTCTTCTAAGGCATGAGCACCAGTGACTTTTAATACTTGAGGGTGGCGTGCTCTAATTTCATCTTCTCTTGCACCTAAGCAGCCCGTTACGATAACTTTACCATTTTCAGCTAAAGCCTCACCAATACTGTCCAGTGATTCAGCTACGGCAGCATCAATAAAGCCACAAGTATTAACAATTACTAAGTCAGCATCTTGGTAGGTAGCTGAGATGTCATAACCCTCTGTACGAAGTTGAGTTAATATTCTTTCGCTATCAACTAGCGCTTTAGGACAGCCTAAACTAATAAAGCCGACGGTAGGGATTTTTGTCATATATATAAGGTTATAAAGGTAAAGGTAAGGGTAGGTTTGTGATTATCGAATTGCAGTCTATTGATGCCTGACGATAAGGTCTTGCTAATGTTCAAATATTGATTTTGTTGATGCATTGAAACATTAAAGTCGTTATTTTATCACTGTAGGTTTAAATCAAATAAATAAAGTCAATACATCATTAAAACAACTGAAATACTAAGAATTCAGGAATTGTTCCTATAGGTGAGGATAGCGTTTTCATAGATAATAGGTCTCATAACTCTTTTATAGAGCCTACTGGATCGACTCATAAGATCTTATGTAACTATAAAATTCGACCAATTATTAGTCGACGCCATAACAATAATAACGATTTTTGTATTAATTATGTATTTACTTCCATTTCAAATGCGGCTTTTGGCTGTTCTATTATTACTCACTATGACCAGTCAGGCATACGCCGATGACTCTTCTACACCATCGGTTAAAGAGCAAGCCACTCAAACAGCATCTGACAGTATCGATAATAGGACTGTGCTAGAAAAAACAAGCCTATCTAATAATGGCAAGGAAAGTGCATCAGTTCGCACAAAGCCAGTCGATGTGTTCGAGTTACCTGAGGTAGAGGTTGTGAGTACCACTCCACTCGGTACGACTGGTTTAGCCTTTAAGAAAATTCCAGGTAACGTACAGTCAGCCGAAGATGAAGATATTAATCGTCATGAGGCCTTCGGCTTGACTGATTTTATGAATCGTCGTTTAGAAAGTGTCAATATTAATGATACTCAAAATAACCCTTACCAACCCGACATTACTTACAGAGGCTTTACGGCATCGCCATTATTAGGTACACCTATTGGTTTGTCGGTGTATCAGGATGGGGTTAGAGTTAATGAAGCCTTTGGTGATACTGTTAATTGGGATTTAATTCCACAAGTGGCGATTTCTAGTATGGAAATGATGCCCGGTTCTAATCCGCTCTATGGCTTAAATACCTTGGGAGGCGCCTTATCGGTAAAAACTAAAAGTGGTTTTAGTAATCCAGGTTTCCGTACTCAAGCCAGTGGCGGATCTTATGGTCGTCAAGCTTATACTGCAGAATACGGTGGATCTAAAGGTGATTTTGATTGGTATTTTGCGGGTAATATTTTTGATGATAATGGCTGGCGTCCTTATTCACCCACTAGCGTTAATCAAGCTTTTGGTAAAGTGGGCTGGGAAAATGAAAAGACGGATGTCGATCTATCTTTTACCTTTGCTGATAATAATTTGCAAGGTGTAGGTCCTACGCCGCAAAATATGTTACAGCAAAATTGGAGTGGCATTTATACCTCGCCTGATGTCACTAAAAACACGATGTATTTTTTTAATCTCAAAGGTAGTCATAAGTTTACTGACCAATTGCAATTTTCGGGTAATACTTATAATCGTAATAACAATAGCTCTAGCCTCAATAGCAATACCAATGAGAATTGCACAACATTGCTTAATGGAAGTTTATGTGAAGATGATCAAGGTAATCAAATGAGTCCTGCTGCTTTTCAAGCCACTAAAACGCAACAAAATGGTACAGGTATTAATTTGCAATTGACTTCGGATTATAAAGTCATGGCTCATGATAATCAGCTAACCGTAGGTGGTGGTTATAATTATAGTAAATCTAAGTTTTCTGTTGCCGGGCAGGATGCTATTTTTACAGCCACTAATAATGAAATCGCTATCGAACCATTGACAACTACAGTGATGATTAATGGGCAAAACAGCTATTCTAATATCTTTGCTACCAATACTTTTTCTATTTATCAATGGTTACATGCTAATGCTTCATTAAATTGGGCTAGGGCAGAAGTACAAACGACTGATTTGTTGGGCACGGCACTTAATGGTAATAATCTTTTTCAGCGTGTAAACCCCTCGGCTGGCTTAAGCTTTCAGCCATTAGAGGTATTCTCTTTAAATACGCCGCTTAAGGAATTGACCACCTACTTTAACTATAACGAAGGTTTTCGTGCTCCTACAGCAGTAGAGCTTAGTTGTGCTGATCCTAATGCGCCTTGTACTTTACCTAATAGTTTTGTTTCCGATCCAGCTTTGAAGGCGGTGGTTTCTCACACTTTAGAAGTAGGTGCGCGAGGCAAATTTAACCAAGGACTAAAGTGGAATATTGCACTCTATCAGACTCGAAATACTAACGATATTTTGTTTTTAAATAGCCCAGGTAGCGTAATTAATGGTTATTTCGCCAATGTCGGTGCCACGATGCGTCAAGGTATTGAGTTAGGATTAAGTGGTTTTGCTTGGGATAAACTCAACTGGTATACAAGTTATGGATTTGTTGATGCTACCTATCAAACTACAGCGATTCTAAGTAATTCATTGGGATCAGAAACCGTTACACCAGGTAGTAAAATACCCAGTATTCCGCAAAGTACTTTCAAAGTGGGTGGCGAATATGAGTTATTTCATAATTGGTTTTTAGCTAGTGATTTGCAATATGTAGCGAGTCAATATGCGCGAGGTGATGACCAGAATCTATATCCACAAATACCTAATTACACGGTGCTTAATATCAATGCCCGTTATGTGGTCACTAAAAATATAGAACTCTATGCAACGGGTCGTAACGTACTTGATAATCACTATGCCTCTATTGGGCAATTAGGCCAAAACTTCTTTCAAAATAATGCCAGCACTACTTTTATGGGGCCTGGTGCCCCAGCGACTGCTTATGCCGGAGTTAGATTGCATTGGGATTAATGATTTTATAATTAGGTGATATTAGTTGGTTATTGGCGGGTTTAAAGAATGTGTCGGGCGAATGGTTAAAGGCGAAAGGCTGGAGCACATCTTAGCTTTCTAGGGTGGATGTCGATCGTAATGTAAGGACAGGTCTCGACCTGTCCTTACGGCTTAAAATGTAACGACACTGTTCATAAATGCAGCAGTAGGCCGGAATAAGGCTTTTCGAGCGCAAGCGAGAAAAGCGTTTCCGGCATAGGTAAAATTCCGTGCCGGAAACGCCATCACGTGCTTCGTTTTGGTGGCCTTATTCCTGCCCTACAAATTCATAATTGTGGGCAGTGATGTTCTTAGTTACAAGTATATATACCACCCTAACCAGCGAGCGGTGCTAGTCGCGGCACACGAGTTTAAAGCATGCCTTCAAATACTATAAAATATTCGCGTAATCTTGTTCCAGTTGCCTAAAGTTTAACGAGGTCATAAAGCGACTAAAACTCAACCAAGCTGAAAGCCCCATCAAATCTTGAAATTGAGCAGGTAGAAAGCGTGGCGCTATCACCGTGCCTTCATCAACTAAATCAACGAGAACCTTCATATCTTCTATCATGGTTTTGCCACAGAATAACAAAGGAATTCGATCGGGCTTACCTTTACTGACCGCTAAACGCATAAAGTTATAAGTCAGTACAAAACCTTTGATATACGTTAAGTCTTTAGTGAAGGGCATGCCGTCGGGTGTACTGCCTCGAAATACTCGACTACTCAGCGTAAAGCTTTCTTCTTGATCAAGACCTTTGTCTCTAAAAAAAGTAAAGATATCCATAAAGTTGGCACCTTCTTCGGCTAGCGTAATAGCACGCACTCGATTAATAAGGCGCATCAAACGATCGGGCGTAGAACTAAACGATAAGATCTCCATTAATACAGCCAAACCTTCTTGGGTAACGGTAGCAGAGGGAGGTCCTTTGCCTAAAAAGGTGCAATAGGGTTGGGCAAGGCCATTAAGCGTAGTGCCTAAATGTACGCCTATTTCGTGAACTTCAAGGACACGCAGATCGCGTTTATTAAATAAAGCATCTGAACGTATTTTGATGTAATCGGTACCGGCAGCGGCATCGGCAACAATGCCATCGCTAATCATGGCGCGTAAACCTTCTCCTGGAAAGGCCTCTTCAATCTTCTCATTAAGAAAGGCCACTGCTTCTTGTGCATTAATGGTTTTGGCTTCTTCGCTTAAAAAATCTAATTGTAGAAGTTGAGACAAGGTCTCTTCCATCATGCTACCTAGATTAGCAATCGTTGGATCTCCTACATGAAAAACATCTTGAGCAGAGCCATACAAATCTTGAGAAATATTGGCAAAAGTCGGAGTGCCGCGTGCATCCAACATATAAACTACATCCTGATATTCACGGCAAATCCGGCGCATGATCACGCTGAGTGGATTAAGTTGTCCCAATTTTCGGACTAGATCACGTTCAATTTGATGAAATTCATGATTTTTTTCTTTAGGATCAAAGCCTAAAGAGCGTTTTTGATAATACTCAGCAGTAACAGTGGGTATTTTTTTGCATTTACTATTAAAAAACTCCTGTTTGATACGGTCATCCCATTTGATGGTATCTAGGATTCTGATAGGTTGTTGCGCCTTAACGATTCTATCAGATAGCGCTTTTACTTCTGTGAGATAGGTTGATGGCTTTGCGATTTTCTCGGTCATGGTTAAATCATCCTTTAGCCGTGTATTGATTATCTAGTCGTGTTTGTAAGTATATCAACAGATTAAATAAGTCCAAGAGAAATTCTAATCGCCATTAGGTATTTTTACTAATAGACAAATATAAAATTTGAGCATTTAAGATAACTTTAAGGCTTTATAGGGAAAATAGCATCATCAAGGTTTAGAGATTTACAGTATGAACGAAAAACTATTTAAAAAAGAAATGGATAACGAAGATAGCTCAATTGCATCAAGACGTAAGTTTCTTAAACAAATAGCTTATGGCTCATTATTAACAATGGGTGGTTCTGGTGTTGCTTCGGCAGCGGTGCGAAATGTCATATATCCTGGGAAGCGTGGTCAAGCACATCCACATACGCAACAACAGGTTAATCATAATATTAAAACTAGCCACAGTCCTGCTGGTCATGGCTCATCTCATATACAACAAGTTTCACATAACATCAAAGCGGGCCATAAAGCTGGCCACGGTCATATTTCACATGCCTCGCATGCTCCCCATGCTTCTCATGGCCACATTCATTCACGACCTATAGATCCTGAGATTATTAGTCGACACGCTTCATTATCATCAGGAAATTATTATACGCCTTCTCATAAAACACTATTTTTAGAGCATGAGCATACCGGGGATAAATTAAAATTAACTTATTTTGAACAAGGTCGCTATGTACATGGGGCACTGGAAGAAATAAATTATTTAATGCGTTATTACCATAATGATGATGTGCATCCGATTGATACCGCTTTACTGGATCAATTATTTGATTTAAATGAAATACTAGGCGTTACTAAGCCTATCAGTATTGTTTGTGGATATCGGTCGCCGGTTACAAATGCTCAATTACGCAGAAATACCCCAGGTGTTGCCGAGCATAGTTTTCATATCCAAGGTCGTGCTATCGATATTCGTATTGACGGCGTGCCAGCTAGAACCATTAAAGATGCCGCACTCAGTATGGCGCAAGGTGGAGTCGGTTATTATCCTTATAATAATTTTGTACACTTAGATACCGGTGATATTAGAACTTGGTAATACAAAACTAGGCTTTTATATAGGTCGGGTTAGCGATAGCGTAACCCGACAAAATGACTGTGAAAGTATTGTGATTTTAGCTTCCCCCTTTGTAAAAGGGGGACTGAGGGGGATTTTTTGTGTTATAGGCTACTAATATTTAATGATTATTTTTATAGACCAAATCTCCCCTAGCCCCTCTTTGCTAAAGAGGGGGAAATAAAAAGAATACTTTCACAGTCTCTATCGCTAACCCGACCTACTTGAATACGTCCTACAAGCGGTTTAACGGCTCCAAGCTATTGTCCTTTTCTAAACTTTTTTTCTGCCTAGCTTTATTTTCTGTAAACGCTTGAAACAACTTTTTACCCTGCCATTCGCTACTCGCTTTACCATATAAACTATGGTTCAAATGCAGAATTTCATCTCGTAAACGAGCATCGCAGTACTCTGCAATTCCACCCAGAGTTGATTGATCAAAACTCAAATTACCCCAAGCAATTAAGGCATTTTTAGCGGCTGTTGCATCATTTTGAGCACAAGCTTTTTTTAGTGCCTTTATTTCCTCAATGAGCTCAGATTTAACATCGATATTAATATTGACCGATGCTGATTTTGTGCGTGTTTTTAAGAACACGATAACGGTTATTAACCATCCTGTTGCTAGAAACACGCTAATCCATAACCAATAATTGGTTTCAGGCAGAGTATTAGGGCTTAGTGTTGTAGTTAATGTTTGTGTATTAGTCGGTGATATAACGGGGGTGTTTACTACAGGCTGCGCACCGGCAAGCGCGGTTAAGGTGGTTTCTGGAATTTCAGCTATTTCAATTTTTTGGCTTTCAGTATTAAACCAAGGAATCTGTATAGCGGGTAGTTTGTAATCTCCTGATTGAGAAAGCATCAGGGCTATTTTTTCTTCTCTGAAAGCTATAACGCCATCAGTTTTTTTCTGCTCTTGTAATACCGGCTGGTCAGGATAGGCTTTTAATTGCTCATTGCTTTTAGTGGTGTTTAATTCAGGAAGTTGACTGACCGTTGCACCTTTAGCCAATAAGGTTATGGTGCGCGTTAAGGGCTCACCTATCTTCATTTGAGTAATATCGCCAGACCAGTCTTGTTTTAAAAGCAATTGCTGTGCAGATAACCAATGTTTTCCGGTAAATGCTGCAGGTGCAGGTTTTACATCCAAGGTGATTGCTTTGGATTCTATGCGTTTGGTTTTGGTGGTTTGAGAGTTAAAAAAACCGTTAAAGTTAGGGCGGCTGTTAGTGATTATTTCTGCAGTTAACACTAAAGGCTTAATAGTTAATTTGCCACTTTTTTGCGGAAAAATAGCATATTTACGCTCAGTTACAGAATAATCTAAGCCATTCACTTGGGTATTAAAACGACTGTCATCGCCCAAGCGTTCGATAACGGCATCCGCTAATTCAGGCTCATCTAAACGTGCTTGTGAAAGGTCTACACGAGTATATAAGCGCAAGGTATATAGCACTTGGGATTGTATATAGATGTTTTTGGATGTCGCTTCAACTTCTATAAATAGGTCCTCATCGTTATTGCTGGCTTTATTGACAGCCGCATCAGCGACTAAAATTGATAAGGGTGGAGTGACGTCATGACCAAATTTAACAACTGGAATAATAAGGCTTCCTGAATGCTTAGCCATGACCGTTAACGACCATTGTAAGGTTTTAGTAGATTTTCCATTAATCCAAGAAGAACTACTGCCGCTACTTTGATTGAGTATAGAAAAATCCTGTTCTAAAGAACTAAAATCAGGGTCATCATCAGGTGAGGCATTGGCTGTAAAGGTTATTTTAAAAGATTCATTAAGATTGACTGGATTACGATCGGTTTCGACCTGAATCGTCGTGGCCAAAGTCTGGTGAGATAATAAGCTCGATAGTAATAGCAGACACACTAAGCTAGTGATTTTAAAATTTGTTAAGCGATTTATTATGTTCATTAGTAACTTATTAGATATAACAGAGGTAATGATGAAGGTTTACTCATTTAAGAAAGAATATCACCGACTAGATAAAATTATCAGGTATTAAGCCTTGGATAGCAAACAGGATATGTGTGGATCACACAATAGCAGCAGTTAATCTATAGATTGGTTTTATATAAGATAAAATTTGAAAACTAACGGCTTGTGTTAAATTAAGCATTTTAGATCAATATTTTCATATATTGCCATTTTGTTAACAAATTAAGCTAATTAGTAAAGGGAATATCCTAAATGCTTATTAAAAACCTTAAGTTCAAACACTAAAAGTAGTTTTTTATTTTATAAAAACACTGATTCGTTAATAACTTTTGTTTTTTATTGTTGATAAGTTGGTTTAGGTTTTATAAAAGTCAAAATTCAATCTTGATTAAGCAAAGTTTATTTTATAAAAGCTAACATTCAATTATGAATCGCAGAAGTTTAATAACAGAAACGCGTTTTTTAAATTGAAAAAATAAAATTCATTAACTAAAAGCCAAAATTCAATAACAAAAAAGAAAATTTACTTAACTAAAAAGCCTTGATTCATATTGAAATCATACTATTCAAAATTAAGCGCCATTATCACAGAAGAAAATGGCGCTTTATATAATGAAGAGCTAGCCAATAAAGAGAAATTAGTTTTAACTATGCCGGACGGGGTTTCAAATCCCGTTCCACGTGTGATAACTTTGTGGTGGTAATCGTAGGGGTGTATTGCATACGCCCTTATAAAAGAAGCTCTATAACACTGAGCTTTTGATGTTAGGTGTATGCAACTATGCCGGTCTGGGTTTGTAATCCCGTTCCACGTGTGATAACTTTGTGGTGATAATCGTAGGGGCGTATTGCATACGCCCTTATAAAAGAAGGTCTATAACACTGAGTTTTCGATGTTAGGCGTATGCAATACGCCCCTACGGCTCAACATAATAAAATTATCGTGCAAGCATAAGTCGTTATTATTTATTTAGACGCCTCATAACTACTAAAAACAGCAGTTTTCTGATCTTTCTCAAAACTCACAACCTCGTAAGCATCTTTATGTTCGCCCATTTCCATGCCGGGTGATCCTTTTACCATGCCAGGAACCGCTAGGCCGAGGACTTTGGCTTTTGATTTTAGTAGTTTCATAATGTCGCTAGCGGGTACATGTCCTTCTATGACGTAACCGTCGACTATTGCCGTATGGCAAGATGCTAAGTTTTCGGGAATGCTATGACTTTGTTTAATAGGCAGCACATCCTCCATGACTTTATCGGTCACATTAAAGTTATTAGCTTTTAAATGCTCTAGCCATTTACCACAACAGCCACAACTAGCACTTCTATAAACCGTAATGTCTACTGGTTTTTGAGTTTCTGCGTTTGCGTTGCTAATAAATAGTGCGGTGAGGATTAGTGCTTTTAAAAAGTTCATCATGACTCCTTAAGGCTTAGCGGTGATAGTGTGGGCTAAATTCATGAACGGCATCAACCATTGCTTTAACATGTTCTGGATTAATGTCCGGTAAAATACCATGTCCTAGGTTGAATACATGGCCTGAACCATGACCGTATTTTTGTAAAATAGTTTTAACTTTGTCGACGATAATTTCGGGTTGTGCATACAGAGAGACTGGATCCAGATTGCCTTGCAAGGCGACTTTATCACCGACTCTGGCTCTCGCTATTTGTATATCAGTTTGCCAATCTAAACCTAAAGCATCATAACCGCTATCTGCCATAGTCTCTAGCCATAGCCCACCGCCTTTGGTAAATAGAATGGTCGGAATTTGTTGACCATCCACATCAGTTTTAAGCAAAGAGCGAACTTGTTTGGCGTAATATAATGAAAATTCGATGTAATCTTCAGAGCTTAATGTGCCGCCCCAAGTATCAAATAACATGACCGCTTGAGCGCCCGCTTCAATTTGTGCATTTAAATAACTGGCGACAGATAAGGCTATTTTATCGAGCATTTCATGCATTAATTTAGGTTGCTCAAACATCAGGCCTTTCACTCGTTGAAAGCTTTTGCTACTGCCCCCTTCAACCATATAAGTGGCTAAGGTCCAAGGGATACCTGAAAAGCCAATTAAAGGCACACTACCTTGCAGATTTTTTCTGATTAAGCTAACAGCATCCATGACATAACGTAAATCAATGTTAGGATCAGGAATAGGTAGTTTTTTTATATCCGCCGCAGTAATGATAGGGTACTTAAATTTTGGGCCTTCACCTTCGGTAAAATAAAGACCTAAACCCATCGCATCAGGTATCGTTAATATATCTGAAAATAAAATGGCGGCATCAAAATCAAAACGACGTAAAGGTTGCAAGGTCACTTCGCAAGCGAGTTCTGGATTGGTGCACAAATTTAAGAAGCTACCTGCTTGCTCTCTGACTTGTCGGTATTCAGGTAAATAGCGTCCAGCTTGACGCATCATCCAGACAGGGGTGCGATCAACAGCTTGTTTTAATAGCGCTTTGATAAAGATGTCGTTTTTTAATGCGGTCATGGCTAGTCTTATAAAGTTGTGAGTCGATCCATGCACAATATGGCTATCATGCACAGCAATGTTTTGGGTAGCGCTTATTCAGGTAAGTTCGGGTTAGTGGGTGTTGTGTTAATATCTTTTGTGAAAGCGATGCGCTTAATATTGTAGTCAGAATTGCTAAACCATTGCGTGCATAGCGCTAGAATAATCAATATTAAAACAGAAAGCACCAGGGTTTTTAGTGATTTAGTATAGTTTAAGTCACTATCAATCCTTGGAAATTTGGCTAAAATCTGTCCTGGAATGCCTTGTGTGTCTTGATAAACTATCGATATCAACTCATCGTTAATATCATTAGCAGTAATGGTTGTTTGTGGATCAGCGGCAATTTGATATAAAAATTCAGTGCATTGGGCTTCAGATAAGGCCGGCATTTCAATTAAGCTTGCTTCATTAATCGCTGTGTCTGAAGTGCTTTTTAAGTCTAGTTCATGATGATTTAAAACAAAAATAACTCGTAATAGAGAGTATTGCTTAGCAAGCACTAGAATTTCATTGATTAGACCGGGTATTAGAAGTCCAGCGTCATCAATCATTAAAATAAGTTTTTTATGTTGACGATCAAGTTGCTGAAATACCGCTGAAAAACTTTGGCTATGCTTGTTTTTAATGTTAGGGTTTATCTCTTGAATAATAGCCTGTTGCAGCTTTTCGAAGCTTAAATCAGCTGGATTCGCTATCATGCAATAACTCCATTTAGCCATGGTTTGCTCTTGTAAAGTCTTTAACAGGGTCGATTTTCCAATTCCATCCTGACCACAAATGACCAATGGCTGACTGCTATGGCTTAGCAAATGCCTCAATAATTCGAGTGTTTTAGTTCGGTCTTCATTGATCAGTGTAGTAGAAGTATTGCTTTTATCACTTATAGCTAACCGATTTATATGATAGGCATTACCTACCATAGGACTTAAGCGTTTGCTCTAATAATAAAGAATCAATGCCGATAGGTAAGGTGGCAACCCCAATTTGTGTTAATAAAATGAGCCGAATTTTGCCATCAATATTTTTTTTGTCTACGGCCATTAATTCTATAAAATGATCACTGTCCAGTTGTTCAGGAGGGTTGACAGGTAAATTCGCTTTTTTGAATAAAGTGATGATTCGTTCTACATCGGCATCCGTTAGCCAGCCTTTTCTTCTGGAAAGATCGGCCGCTTGGCAAGTACCTATGGCTACTGCTTCACCATGCAGGTAAGTGCCATAACCTGAACCTGTTTCTATAGCGTGACCAAAGGTATGGCCTAAGTTAAGTGTTGCTCTAATGCCGGTTTCAGTTTCATCTTCAGCGACAATTTCGGCTTTATTAAGACAGGATCTTTCTATGGCAAAAGCCAGAGCCTCTTTATCCCTGGCTAATAAAAGTTCAATATTTTCTTCTAGCCATTCAAAAAATGCTAGGTCTCTAATGAGGCCATATTTTATAACTTCGGCTAAACCTGCAGAAAGTTGTCGATCATCTAAAGTATTAAGCACATCAGCATCTGCGATAACACATTGCGGCTGATAAAAAGCACCAATCATGTTTTTACCCAAAGGATGATTGACGCCGGTTTTACCACCTACAGAAGAATCAACTTGAGATAAAAGGGTCGTGGGTATTTGTAAAAAAGCAATGCCGCGCTGATAACAGGCCGCAGAAAAACCACCCATATCTCCAATGACGCCACCGCCTAAAGCAATCAATGTCGAATTGCGGCTAAATTTACAGCTGAGTAATTTATCAAATATTTGCGTGACATAGTCTAAGGTTTTGAACTGCTCGCCATCAGGTAATATGAGGCTTTCAACCTTAAAATCGTGCAGATTGTTTAAAACCTGATCTAAATAGAGCGGCGCAATCGTGGTGTTGGTGATTACGATGACTTGGCTTGATTTAATGTGCTGCTTGTATAGTTCAGCTTGGTTTAATAGGCCAGAGCCAATATAAATAGGGTAACTACGCTCACCCAATGCTACCAGTAATTCTTTCATCAATATTAACGATTAGCAGAGTTGTATTCTTCTAAGATTAGACTGACTACTGTTTTACTTTGTAGTGTGCCAGTATCAATAATAAAGTCAGCGCAGGATAAATAAAGATGCTCACGTTCAGCAAATAAGGTTTCTATGCGTTCTCTAGGATTTTCAGTCTTTAATAAGGGGCGTTGCGTGTCTCTGCGAGTACGTTCAAGTATTCGTTCTACCGAACATTGCAAGTAAACGATGAAGCCGTTTTCTTTTAATAAGCTACGATTTTCTTCACGTAAAATAGCACCACCACCCGTGGCCATTACGATGCCTTCAAGTTTGGTGAGTTGTTGTATCATTTTTTGTTCACGATCTCTAAAGCCTTCTTCGCCTTCAAATTCAAAGATCGTTGGAATGTCTACGCCAGTGCTTTCTTCAATCGCTTTATCACTGTCATAAAAAGGCACTGTCAGTGACTTCGCCAATTGGCGGCCTATCGTGGTTTTTCCTGCACCCATAAGGCCAACTAAATATATATTTTCTGATCTCGTCATCAAAATACCGTGCTGGTCTAAAATTCCCCAATAGGGAAATTATTAAAAAAGAAATAGTTCTGTTAAGAGCTATTGTTTTAGTTAATCGTTATTATTGCCATGCATACAATAAATCAGAGTGATTTATCTAGTGAAGATGCTTCTCGATTGAAATAATGATGATTAAATTTTAAAAGTGGTGATTATGCCCTTTTTTGAGCTAAGTAGAAACCATCAATTAGTTTCTACATTATTTTTTATGATTTTTGGGGTAATAAAGATTAGTAATTCTGTATTAACTTTATTGATGCTTGAATTGGTAAATAAGAAACCTATGCCGGGTATGTCAGCAAAAAATGGAATCTTATTTTTACCTAAAGTATTTTGGTTTTCATAGACCCCCCCTAATACGACGGTTTCACCATCTTCTACCAATACTGATGTTTTTACTTGTCGAGTATCTATGCCTGGGTTGCCGGAAATTGGATTAGTAGTTGTATTCTGAGAATCCTTCTTAACGAGTAAATTCATAATCACTGAGCCGCTAGGTGTAACCTGAGGTGTGACGTCTAGTTCGAGTACTGCGGGTGTATAGGTTGTTGTGGGAGGACTACCTAAAGCGGCAGGTGTGGTGACTGGAATTTCAACCCCCTGCATCATTGTAGCAGTACAACGATCCATAGTCATGACCCGTGGATTAGATAATATCTCTGCTTTGCCATCTGCTTGCAAGGCCTGAAGCTCAAGATTTAATACATAATCTGCGCCTTTGGCGAGTGTCATACCTAAGGCGCCTGGAGGACTGCCTGCGATGGCCGCTGCACCTAAATCGACTAATAGATTATTATTGGCGGCTGTTGCGCCCGTAGTTGGAGCAACTGAAGTCAAAGTGCCTCCAATCGCAAAGGGGTTGCTTTGGGTTTTGGCTGCACCAAACTTCACGCCTAAATTTTGGGTAAAATTAGTGCTGGCAATGGCTACTCGTGCTTCTATCATGACTTGACGCACCGGCACGTCAAGTTTATGTATCAGTTTTTTTATATCTTCTAAGCGTTTTGTGGTTTCTCGCACAATTAAGGTATTGGTTCTAGTGTCGACTACAGTCGATCCTCGAGATGAAAGGAAACCAAAGCCTGAATTTTTTTCTTGAGAAACGGATCCAGTTTGACCCATTGTGCCTGTTTGCCCGGTGTTACTTTGATTCATGATTCCCATTCCACTCATAGCACCAGTTTGAGTCATGCCCATTTGCCCTGCTCCTCCTTGGCTAGTCAGCTGAGGGGCTCCGCAACTACCAAATACCCCTGTATCACGACCATTGAGTACGTTTCTAAGGTTCTCAGCTTTTGCATAATCAATTTTAATATACTCAGTGGTTAACGGATCTATTTGCTCTACTACGGCGGCTGTTTCTTGTTGTTTTTTCTTGTAATCTTTGATTTTATCGAGTGGTGAAATTAATATTACATTGCCGCTTTCAAATTTACCTAATTCCTTGGTCATCATTATAAAATCTAAGGCTTCATCCCAAGGGACATCATCAAGTTTTAAGGTAATATTACCCGTTACATCATCACCCGCGACTACGTTTTGTTTAGTAAATTCGGCAAGTATGGCAATAACGCTACGAATTTCTATATCTTGAAAATTTAATGATAATCTTTCGCCACTATATTTGACACGAGATCGATCTAAAGCTTCTTTTTCTCCAGGACTTAAGGGTCTAAATTCAATGGTCAATAAACCCTCTGATTGAAATAATGAGTAATCATAAAGTTCGTTCAAGGTGCTGATGGTGATTTGAGTGTTTTGATTAGTTGAAATAGTGTCAATGAATTTAATGGGGGTTCCAAACTCAGAAACATCGAGTCTTTTCGTTAAGTTTTCTGGTAAATGGGTATTGGTTAAGTTGATGATTACTTTGCCGGTATCTACTTTTGTATTCGCTAAAGTATTAGGATTAGCCAAATAAACAAGTAAGCGACCTTCACCTTTGTCCCCGCGTTTAAAATCAAAACCACTAATCGTTTGTTGAGGAAGTAAGTCAGATGCTTTTTGTTTTTCTGATATAGCTGTGCTTTTTGTGGGGGGCGTTGTATTTTCTGAATGGCTGCGATTTAAGGTCAGTAATACTTTGTTGCCTATCACTTTAGTTGTAAAGGCGGTAGGTTCGAGAAGATTAACAACGATACGAACTCTATTGGCGGCCTCTGCGACAACTATACTAGTTACGGGGCCTTGATTTATTGGGTAGTTTTTTTTGTACAAGGCGTTTTTTACGTCAACAAAGTCTAAAGCAATGCGCGCTGGATTATCGGTGTGAAAAATCTTAGGTTCGATAGCGTTACCGGTCAGCTCTATTTGAATTTGTAGTTGATCTCCCGCCAGTATTGTAAAAGACAGGTCTGAAATACTGGTATCATTGGCATTAACAGTTATGCCAAAAGTCAACAATATTAACAGAACCAATAAATTATATATTGATAAATGTCTTTTGGTATTAGTCAGCATAATCGTATTTTTCTTAGTTTTCATGAGCGGCTCCAGAAATCATTCTAATAATTTTAGTGATGTTTGTTGTTCTCGCCAGGTTCCTGGTTTATCAGGAACTATTTCCATGAGCTCAATTTTATCGATACTGATGCTGACTATTTTTCCGAAGTTTTTACCCATATAATGCCCTACCTGAACACGATGAACAGTGCCATCATCGGTTTTAACTAAACCCCATAACATTGATTTCATCGTTAATGTGCCGACCATTTTTAATGCTTCCAAGGAAAAAGCTTCTAAATCTTCTTTGCGGCGAGTTAGATCCGGTTTGATGCCACCTCCTGCTGAAAAATCGGCCAGTTGATCTTGATCAATTTGCATTAGAGGTTTAAACGGATCACGAAGCCCCTCTGGATTAAATACGAACGGTTCAATGATTTTTGTTTCAGGCAATGATTCAATTGTGCCTTTTGGTTGAGCTTTAATAGCAGCAATGTAAGTGTTTAAGTCTTTAAAATTGTTATCGCCACAGGCGGCTAATAAAAATAAACACAAACAGTTATTAATCTGAAAAATCACTTTGTAATTTAACATTATTTTTTAAGCCTTTTTTTTCTGCTGTCTGCTTTAGGTATAAAATGCGTGCTTTCATTATAAATTTTGATGACTGCACTCATGACTAAATTGCTGTCTTTGCCTTCAGGACTAATATTAATGTTGTGTATGGTGACAATTCGAGGAAGTGAAGCTAAGCCACTAATAAACATACCTAACTCTTCATAATGGCCTATAACCTGAATTGATATGGGGAGTTCTGAATAAAAATCTTTATCAACAGGCGTCTCAGGCTTGAATAATTTAAATTTTAGACCACTGGCTAAACCTGTTTGTGAAATATCGACCAATAAACTAGCGACTTCTTCTTCAGAAGGGAGTTGCCTGATCATTTCATTGAGTGAGGCTTCAATTTGAGTTAACTGTTCTTGATAGTCATGAAGGTTAACGGCTTTTTTTTGTTTATCGTTGAATTCATTTTTTAAAGATAGCTCTTTTTGTTTTTCATGGTCTAGGCTCGAAAGCTCATCTAAGGTATCGTAATAAAATCCAACTGCTATAACTATGAAAGCTATCAATCCTAATATTGATAGCTTTACAGTCGATGGCCAGTTGCCTGCTGTATTAAAATCCCAATTAATTTCTGATAGGTTCATTAGCTGTTCCTAGTTCGGAGACTTTCTGTTGTTTGCCTTGTAGCGCGTGAAGATTAAAATCACTCAACGGTTCGGTGTCCGTTTTGATGTTAGGGGCCTTGTCGGGTAGCTTAATGACCGACAGGGTGGGCTTTTGTAACCAAAGAGAGGTTTCTATGGCTCTCATGAAGGCCGAAATTCGTGCGTTAGATTCAGATTTACCCTCAAAGATAAGTTCGGATCCAGTTTGAGTAAACTTATTAAGGAATACACCATCTGGAGTGATTTTTGGTATTTCATCAAACAAATGTACGGCTTCTGGACGACTTTCTTGTAACTGTTGAATGAGATCAATTTTTGCCTGTAATTGTTTTTTTTTGGCTTCAATATCTCTGATTTCTATAATTTTTTTATCTAATAGAATGATTTCGTTTTGTAGTAATTGATTTCTTTGTCCTTGATAAGCTTTAAGCCCTTGTATGCTGGTATGAATGAGGCCTACAACCAAAATGCCAATTAATGCCGAGAGTTCCATGGCATTGATAAAATCCTTTTGCCTTTGTTTGCGGCGTTCTTCTCGCCAAGGCAGTAAATTAATTTTTGTCATTCGTCAAACCCCCGTAATGCAAGGCCGCAGGCAAGCATTAAGGAAGGTGCATCTTGATATAAAGATTTCGCATTGACGTTTTTGGATAGTTGCATGTTGAGAAAAGGGTTAGCAATATTAACGGGCATGTTTAATTGACTTTGAATTAATCGGTCGAGGTCTATCATCGAAGCACAGCCGCCAGCTAGTATGATTCCATCAATATTTTTAGAGGTACTGGAAGAGCTAAAAGATTGTAAGGAGCGTTGAATCTGTTGAATCAATGATTTTTGAAAGGGCCGAAGTATCGTTTCTTGGTAATTGTCAGGTAATCCACCTTGTTTTTTTGCCAGTCCAGCATTTTCATAAGTAAGTCCATAATGACGCTGAATTTCTTCAGTTAATTGTTTGCCGCCAATACTTTGGCTCCGGGTATAAATAACTTTTCCATTATTTAAAATAGTTAAGGAGGTCAGTGTTGAGCCTATATCTACGATTGCAATAGTATGGTCGTCTTTGTCGGGGTTTAAAAAAGAAGTCGATAATATTGAAAAAGCATTTTCTAAGGCATAGCCTTCAACATCAACAATACTCGCTTTTAATCCAGCCAATGAGAGTGCCTCTATGCGATCATCTACATTTTCTCTTCGAGAGGCCACCAATAATAAATCTACTAGTTCTGGGTTATTTTTATTGATGTTTTGTATTTCAAAATCAAAGTTAAGGTCATCCAACGAGTATGGTAAATACTGATCTGCAGTCATAATAAGTTCTTCTTCCATTTCATCATCTGTTAATGATGCAGGTAAGCTGAGTGTTTTTGTCATAATTGCCGATTCTGTAACAGCAACGACGGCTTGTTTTAATGATGAGCCTGATTTTTTTAAAGCCCTTTTAATGCCGTCAGCTACTACACTTGTCGATAGTCTTTTTTGAGAAGAGGAATCAGGAGGTAAGCTAACGATTGAAAAATGTGCAACTCGATAACTATTGCCCGTTCGTATTAATTCCAATAACTTAATGGTCGTTCCGCTAATATCAATGCCTAGTGATGCTTTTTTATTTCGATTAAACCAGCTCATATAAGGCTCTTGATAAATAGTAATGATTGTAGTGTAGGCAACTACATTTTGTAGATATATATACTTACAAATACAGTAAATTTGCCTGTGATTAATTTATAGATTAAAACAATTTTTTATTAAAATTCTAACAGATAATATAATTATTATTTGTTATTTCCTAATGTATTTTTAGAATTAAAGGTATTAGTTATTGGGTAGCGACTATTCTCGGTTTCTATTTGCATTTAAAAGCAGCTTTTTTTTGCCTTATGCATAGGTACTTACGCAAGTAAAGGTAACGAAATGCTGATACGGAGCGGTGAGTGTTATGTTTTATCGTTTCTACACCCTGTAGTTAAGTTCTTATCTGGTGGATAAGTCTATGCAGTTGGTGGGTGCGAATAAGTAGATAACGATCTTAATCTAGATGCCGATCGTAATATAGGGATAGGTCGCGACCTGTCCCTACGGTGTGTATGTAACGATAATGCGAATTTATATGCATAGATACGGGTTGATTAATTAATGCTGAATGCTAGTTTTGAGGCTTTATAAAATCGAGTCTCGCCTCATGGAATATAGGTATCTACACACAAGTGAAAAATTTACCTAACGCAAGAAAAAACATTTTGGTGATGATCGTAGGGGCGTATTGCATACGCCCTTATTAGTAAGTTCTATGGCATTGAACTATGATAAATGGGTGTATGTAATACGCTCCTAAGGTGTTTTTATCATTCCCACGCGATGCGTGTGATGTGTATTAAGTCCTAGAAAACTCATTTATGGATTTTACCTACTAGTAAAAATTAATACTATTAGTCTTGCTAAATTGCTAAGTACATTGTGATTTTGTCAATTTTTCTTTTATACTAAGGTTACAGTCTAGTAACATATAATTGGATAATTCAAGTTCAGCTGTGCATGTATCTGCTATATGTAAGCTACATTTGCAACAGTTTCTACATAATAATAGTTATATTATTGCTAGTTAGCTAAACATCACATAGGAACCCTCATGGAAAAACCGTTTATTTTACATATGCTAACCACTGCTAAAAACTTAAGTCCTTTTGATGTCAATATGGCATTGGATGCAGGTTGGGTTTCAGCATTACCTTATATTAATGTTGAAGCGAGTGAAGTTCAGGGGTTAGTGCAAGACGCTATTTTTTCACGTAGTGCTAAAAACTTAAAACGTACAGGCATTTTTATTGGTGGTCGTGATACTAAGCAAGCGATGGATATGCTTAAAACAGCTAAGCGTTCAATGGTTCCACCTTTTGAAGTCTCTGTCTTTGCTGATCCTAGTGGCGCTTTTACTACTGCCGCAGGTATGGTCGCAGCAGCAGAACATGAATTAATTACCAAATTTGACACCACACTAGAGGGTAAAATAATACTCGCTTTAGGCGGTACAGGACCTGTAGGCCAAGCTGCTGCAGTTATTGCTGCTCAAGCAGGGGCTAAGGTCATTATTATTGGTAGGCAATTAGAGAAAGCTCAACATGTTGCTGATATGTGTAATAACGAGTTTGGTGATGGCAAAATTACTATTTTGGCAGGTGCCGATGCAGATAAAGCTGAATATATAAAAACGGCTGATGTGGTTTTTGCAACTGGTGCTGCTGGTATAGAGTTGTTAAGCGCAGAATTAATTGCTCTCGCGCCTCAATTGAAAGTGGCTGCTGATGTTAATGCCGTACCTCCATCAGGCATTGCTGGTGTCGATGCCTTTCATAATGGAACTCCTATTCAAGGTTCAAATAGTAATGCTGTTGGTATTGGTGCTTTAGCTATCGGTAATGTTAAATACCATACACAAAATAGTTTGTTAAAGAAAATGATCAGTAGTGATAAACCTGTGTACTTGCATTTTGAACATGCTTTTGAAGTAGCAAGAGAATATATGGCGACTCGCCGTTAATTGCTAGGCTTTTACTTTCGTCAGATAAAATTATAAAGGAACTTTAATGGAGAAACGTAGCATCCTTCATATGCTAGACCCGATGCCCAACAATAGCCCATTTGATATCAATATGGCTATGGATGCAGGGTTTGATGTGCTAATGCCTTATAGCAATGTCAAATTAGATAGTGTTAATAGGCTCACTCAAGATGCTATTTTTTCACGTAGCCCTGCTGGGATAAAAAGAACTGGACTCTTTATTGGTGGTCGCGATTTAGAGTTGGCGATGGATATGCTTGATGCTTGTAAGCAAGCTATGGTGCCGCCTTTTGAAGTGTCTGTATTTGCTGATCCTAGTGGTGCTTTTACAACGGCAGCCGCATTAGTGGCTTGCGTTGAGCAAGCTTTAAAAACACATCACGGTAAAGAATTAAAAGATTGTCGTATATTAGTGTTTGGCGGAACAGGACCAGTGGGTATTGCTACAGGTATTATTGCTTCATTGGCGGGAGCTGATACGGCTTTAGTTGATCATTTATTGCTTGATAGTGCTTTGGATGTCGCTAAAGCATTTAATCGCCGTTTTGGCTGTACTCTTAAAGGTGAATGTGCTCGTACTGAAGAAGATAAAGCTGCTTTAATTGCAGAAGTTGATATTATCTTTTGTGCAGCTAAAGCGGGTGTACAGGTATTGAGTTCAGAGGTGTTAAAAGCAGCCCAACACTTAAAGGTAGTTGGGGATGTTAATGCGGTTCCACCGTTAGGCATAGAAGGTATTAAACGCAGCGATTTAGGTGCACCTTTATCTAATGCAATCAATTCACCCGGTGCGGTAGCTGTCGGTGCTTTAGCGGTGGGTGATATTAAATATCAGCTACAACATGAAATGTTAAATTTTATGTTAACTAGCGATAATCCCGTATATTTGGATTTTAGAGAGGCTTTTAACAAAGCACGTGAAATCCTCATTCAAAAGAAGTAAAGCCGCTTAATCTTGGGTTGATATTTTTTCAATCCATTGATTATGCTGAGAGTCTGTTGAATTACAAAGCATTGTTTTTGGTTTAAAGTAAGATAGTGGGTAGATAGATCGTAAACAATATGAGTCAAGATAACAGAATACTCTTTGCGGGTGATCCACATGGGAATTTTAAACCATTGATTTCGGCTGTTCTTAAATATCAGCCAACTGCCGTTATTTTGTTGGGAGATTATGATTTAGAAGCCCCTTTAGATAGTTGTTTGCAAGAAATTATTGAATTAACTAAAATTTGGTGGATTGCCGGTAATCATGATTTTGAATCACCGGAAAAACATAATAATCTTTTTAATTCAGCTTTAGCTGATAAAAACTTGCATTTAAAAGTTACTGAAATAGCCGGTCTTAGAGTTGTCGGTTTAGGTGGTATTTTTTTAGGCAGGGTATGGTATCCTCCGCAACAACCAAAATGGCAAGGCAAAGAACATTATCTGAATAATCAATCTCTTAAAGTTCAGCAAGCAGAGATGGCTTTGAAATATAAATCGGCCATTTGGTATGATGAATTTGAGGCATTGAAATCACTTAAAGCAGATGTGTTGGTATCACATGAGGCTCCAGGTTCTCATCGGCACGGTTTTCATGTCATTGGTGAATTAGCTGAAGCAATGGGCGTACAACAAATTTTTCATGGTCATTTACATGAAAATTATGTTTCCTTTATTAAAAAGAATATCAAGGTTAGCGGCGTAGCTAATAATTCTGTTGCTAATTTAATGGGTAGAACTTTAAGTTAACCCGCCTGTTGGCGTTCGGCTTCTGTTTTAGCGACTTTGTCGCGTAAATAAACAGGCATTGCAAATTCAACGTCTACACCTAGGCCTAATTCAAAACCTCGTGCACCTAAACGAGCAACGGCGCGTGCTCTAGGGCGT
>CAIZMK010000195.1 GCA_903934035.1 uncultured Methylococcaceae bacterium | reverse complement strand
GGCGTGGGTATGGTTCCTGTGTCGGAAATACCACCTCGCGCTACGCTAGGGTGGTCTTATTTCAGCCTACTGCTAAGGTTAATATAGGGGGTTATTTATTTACCCCTACAAATACTAAACTCTGCACCATTCAATTTATGACTCTGGATTAATTAACCTATTTAAGGTCAAGAAAGCTTGATCCCAATCCACTGGCTTACTTATAAAACCGTTCATGCCACAATCATAACAACGTTGACGATCGCTTTCGTCGACGTTACCAGTCATGGCGATAATCGGTAAGTCGTCATAACGTGGATTTGCGCGTATGCGTTGGGTGGCTTCAAAGCCATCCATAATCGGCATCTGACAATCCATTAACACCGCTGCATAATCATTGTCAGTCAACAATGCTAAGGCCTCTACACCATTATTAGCAAGATCAACTATCATGCCTTCATAGCCCATAATGTCAGGTATAAATTCTTGTATTACCAGATTATCTTCTACGACTAAAACGCGGGCATTAAGCAAGTTCGGATATTTAACAGCATGTTTTAATGATGTTGTTGGCAAAGCTGGTGTCACAGGGCTAGTCGAAACCGCTAAGGTGATGATAAAACTAAAGCAACTACCTGCACCTAATTGACTTTCGACGCTAATAATTCCGCCCATAGCTGAGACTAATTCCTTGCAGATAGACAAACCTAAGCCCGTGCCTCCGTATAAACGAGTGGTTGAGTTATCGGCTTGATTGAAAGCTTCAAATAAGTCTTTTTTATGTTTTGTATCTAAACCGATTCCGGTATCAGTCACCGAAAATTGTAGTTGTGCTTGCTGGTCAATTAGGCTTATTAGTTTTACATTTAGAGTAATGCTGCCGGAGTGGGTAAATTTAATAGCATTGCTCATTAAATTAAGTAAAACTTGTCCTAAGCGTAAGGAGTCTCCAATGAATACGCTGGGTACTGATGACTCTACTTTAAAATTCAGATTCAGGTCTTTATTGATCACTAATGGTGTGGTAACCGTTTTTAAGAAGTCTATGATCGCATCTAATTCAAAATGATTTTGCTCAAGTTCAACTTTACCGGCTTCAAGCTTAGAAAAGTTTAAGATGTCATCTAAGATGCCTAGCAACCATTTTGCAGAGCTATTGATTTTAGATAAGTAATTTTGCTGTTGTGCTGTTAAATCCGTTTGTAGAGTTAGAAAAGCAATGCTCATGATGGCGTTGATAGGCGTACGAATTTCATGAGACATATTAGACAAAAACTGGCTTTTAGTTAGCACGGCCTGATTTGCTTTAGCGACATCAAGTTCCAGTTCTTCAGAGCGTTGAGTCTCTATGAGTAGTTTGTGAGTTTGCTCTTGAGTCTCTAATAAATTATCTTCATAGGCCTTGCGGTGCTCATTATTGGCAAAAGTCGCTACAAAATGTGAAGTATTGCCATAGAGGTCTGTTGTTTTGTTTATGTTGAGTAGTTCTAAATGTATCTCGCCATTTTTTCTCTTATTCCAGATTTCACCAGACCAATGGCCTTGCTTATGTATGGTTTTCCACATATTTTTGTAGAATTTAAGGTCTTGGCGTTCAGATTTCATAATGCTAGGATTTTTACCGATCAGTTCATGCTGGCTGTAGCCAGTCATATCCGAATAGGCTTTATTAGCATGCGTATAATTGCCCTGAGCATCTGTAATAAACATAGCTAGACCTGATTCGAAAGCTTTGGCTATGTTGATCTGGGTGTTTTCTAGTAGTTTGCGAGCGGTATTGTCAGTTGCTATCAGTAAATAACCGATAATTATTTGCTTTTCATCGCGTAAAGCCGTGATTGAAACTTGAGCAGTCAAGTAATGACCTTTTTTGCAGACATAACTTAGCTCATAAATATCTTCTATCTCTCGAGTTGCTTTATAGGCTAGCGCTTCAAAGCCTGATTCGATAGTCTCGCCAAACTCTAAGCTTAATATATTCGCTCTGTGTTGCAATTCGCTGGTAACGGACATTTCTGCTGGGGTCATGATATTGATGACTTCTTTAGCCGTGTAGCCAAGCATGGCTTCAGCGCCGACATTAAAGAGCTGAATCATGCCCTTGGCATCAGTAGCGATACAGGAGAAGTTACGGCTATTAAAAATAGCGTCTTGTAAGCAAGATAATGTTTTAAGTTGTTTGATCAGTAATTCTTTTTTGCAGTTATTGCTCCAACTTACTTGCAATAACGATTCATTTATTAGAGTAATCGCTGTTAGTGTTACTACAACATTAATTAGCTGTCCATCATAGCATTGGTGTTGCCAATCAAATCGATGTTGACCTTGTTGGTGAGTTAGGGCAATGAGGTCTAGTGTTTTTTCTTTGGAGTTTTGTCCATCAGCTTGAAACTCAGGGGAAATGTCCCAGGGAGTTAGTTTAAGAAATGTTGCCTTATCAGGATAGCTCAGTTCATTTAAAGTAGCTGCGTTGCAGTATATGTACTGATCGCCTTTAATCACCATGACTGAATCAAGATTATTTTCAAACAGTGAAAAGTAGCTGTCAAGTGGCGAGTTGTGCTCAGAGCATGAATAATCTGGGTAATGAGGAGTATCTGGCATAGGTATGTATTAGGCGGGAGTTAAAGCCTAAGCCTAAGCCTAAGCCTATAGATTACTATTAATCATATTTCTTTTTTCTTCTTATTAGTCAACACAATAGCATAAAAGTTAATGTTATTCTAAGTAATACTACTAATGATAATGTTATTAATGAAATCTTAAATAATTTGTTTAACTTTAGGAGTCTAAGGATTCAGATAGATTTTAGGGTGGATAAGCGCTAGAGACTGTGAAAGTATCACAATTTTAGCCTTGCCCAGCGGTACATTTCACACCGTAGGTACAGGTCGCGACCTGTTCCTAGATTACGATCGATTGAATGATTATTTTTTAATAGACCCAATCTTCCCTAAGCCCTCTTTGCTAAAGAGCATAGGTATCTACACAAATAATGGTTAGCATTCCCAAGCGAGAACTATAACATTGTGGTGAAGATCGTAGGGGCGTATTACATACGCCCTTATAAAATAAGCTCTATAACATATAGACTTTCAATGTTGGGCGTATGCAATACGCCCCTACGGTGATTTTTATTGTTTCCACGCCGATAAGAAACTTGTTTAGATACCTATGCCCTACGGGCTAATCCCAACAAAACCTGCGGTGCTCGGCACGGCAAACGAGAGTAAAGCCACGATACTGCTACTCTATATAAAACTTAATTGTGGCTGGAGTGTGCCTTGATTTGACAATTCAAGGACTAATGCTAACTTTGATGCATTAGCCTAGCTAACAGATTCTCTTAATGAAATCTTGATGTGTTTTGAGAAGTTGCTATCGAGTCTAAGAAAGCAATAGTAGGATCTGCACTTTGTTTAACCGACCTTGTTAAAGCAAAAGTAGGTCGTGTTAAATGTTTAATCGACCTTGTTAAAGCAAAAGTAGGTCGTGTTAAATGTTTAATCGACCTTGTTAAAGC
>CAIZMK010000194.1 GCA_903934035.1 uncultured Methylococcaceae bacterium | reverse complement strand
TATTTTATAAGGGCGTATGCAATACGCCCCTACGATTTTTACCACACTATATTTTTTGCGTGGGAATGCTAACAATTATTTGTGGGGATATCTATGTATCCCAGTAGGGATTTTGATACAGAAGCTATGGATGGCAATATTGGTTACGAAAATCAACATAGAGATATAAAGCTCACCTTGATCTGAAAATACCAACAAGAAAAAGGAAGCGGAATTGTGCCAATCCAAAGACATTTTGGCAGCCATGGCAGAATTGGATTAACAAAGTCTCGAACTACTGGCGACTATCGAAAAACTGCCCTAGCAGGAGAAAAACACGATGCAAGATATTCGCTGGAAACAACGCTTTGTTAATTTTAACCGAGCGTTCTTATTGCTACGCGAAGCGATGGAAAATGATCTCGCAACTCTCAGTCAGTTAGAAAAAGAAGGCATCATTCAACGTTTTGAATATACTTTTGAACTGGCGTGGAAGGTGCTCAAAGACAAAATGGAAAATGACGGTATTATCTTAGACCAAATATCGCCCAAAGCCGTAATCAGGCAAGCTTACGCGGCAAAATACATCAATGACCCTGACACCTGGTTAAAAATGATCGGGGACAGAAACTTAGTGAGCCATACCTATGACTTTGTTAAATTTGAAGCTGTCATTCAATCCATAGCCGATGCTTATTTACCCATGCTTGAAGAATGGCACTTGCAATTGCTAATGGAAAGCACTGAAGCATGAGTGATACAGGTTTAACGCCCGAACAACTAGCACTTTTACAACAAGTATTTAACAAGCATCCAGAAATTGATGCCGTAAAGCTCTATGGTTCACGCGCAAAAGGTAACTTTCATGAGCGTAGTGATGTGGATTTAGTCTTGATCGGCACAGGCATCGACCGCTTTTTAGTGGCTGATATTTTATTAGATTTAGCCGATACCGATTTGCCTTATATGGTTGATTTGCAGAACTATAATGAGATTAAGAATCGCGCTTTAGTTGAACATATAGATCGGGTTGGGTTGGTGATTTATAAGCGATAGGATTTGGGTGGGTTGGGAAGTTAAAGAACATGAACATCAAGATTGTTTCAAAAAAAGTGGGGATCCATTAACAGTTAAAATGATGGATGATAATGGCGTATAACCAATCTTTGGAGGGAATGGAATTACTGGTTTGCATAATGAATTTAATTTATCTGGAAGTAATTTAATTATTAGGCGAATTGATGCAAGCTTTAATTGAAACAGGCGATTGGTTGTTGTTACATAGACAACGACCCGTTAAGGTACCGGTAATGTAAATCCATAACGACTTGATAATCACTAAAAAATTCCCTAGCTATAGACTTATCTGTAAAATTGTCTAATTTATTTTGTAAATGGAGCAGTTTTAAATGGGTAGAGCGTATCAAAATCGTAAAGATTCTATGGCTAAAACATCTGATGCTAAGGCAAAGGTGTATAGCAAATATGGTCGTGAAATATATGTCTGTGCTAAAGCTGGAGGCGTTGATCCTGATGGCAATTTAGCTTTACGGGGCTTGATTGAAAGAGCAAAAAAAGACCAAGTTCCCACTCATGTTATTGAAAAAGCAATAGATAAAGCCAAAGGTGGTGGTGGTGAAGATTTTGCGCCGATACGTTATGAAGGCTTTGGGCCGGGTGGTTGTAAAGTTATTGTTGATTGTTTAACAGATAACCCTAATCGTACTTTTGGCGATGTACGGCTCTGTTTTACAAAAACAAAATGTAAAATTGGCACACAGGGTGTGGTCAGTCATATGTTTGATCATGCGGCTATTTTAGTATTTGATCATAATGATGAAGACACCGTGCTGGAGGCGTTACTTTCAGCAGATGTTGATGTCAGTGATATTGAAAGTAGTGAAGGTAAAATTACTGTTTTTACGCCTCATTCAGAATATTTTAAAGCCAAGCAAGCCTTAGTAGATTTGTTAGGTAACATTGACTTTGATGTCGATGAAATTCAATTTATACCTAAAGAATTCATGACGATGAATCCTGATGACGTCGAATTATTTGAGAAATTTTTAGATTTATTGAATGATTTGGATGATGTACAAAATGTTTATCATGATGTAAATGATTGATTTTTATATTTTGTGAATTCCACCTATGATTTATAGGTGGAATAAGCATCGAGATACTGTTATTAAACTTCTATTGGTTCAGCCTCTTCTTCAAATTCAACTTGATTGAAAAGGTAATCCAAGGCTAGATGAACCTCATCAACGCCTGTTTTTTTCAGAGCAGAAAATAACTGTATTGTTAAAGGAAAATTAATATCTATAAGTTCTCTTTGTACCTGTAACAAGGTATTTTTAGCGGCTCCATAGGTTAACTTATCGGCTTTAGTGAGTAATATATGTAATGGCAAACCAGTATGCTGACACCATTCAACCATTTGCCAATCGAATTCAGTTAAGGGGTGGCGTACGTCCATGACTAAAATAATGGCGCATAAAGACTTACGTCGCGTTAAATATTTTTCCATCAGTTCATGCCATTTCTTTTTTACGGCAACCGGTACTTTGGCATAACCATAACCTGGTAAATCCACAAATCGTTGCTGATCATTAATTTCAAAAAAATTAAGCATTTGTGTTCTACCGGGCGTTTTACTAATTCTAGCTAAACCATTTTGTCGAGTAAGAGTATTAATCGCACTTGATTTTCCGGCATTTGAACGACCAGCAAAGGCGATCTCCTTGCCTTGATCATCAGGGGTGTCTTTAAGATCAGGTGAACTATTGATAAATTTTGCTTGGTGATAAATTGGATTCATGGCTATCTCGCTTAAGCTTACTAATTAGGGTAGAATCTGGCTACATTTGGCAGCCTATATAGATTGAGGGCTACCATACAATGACAACTTTATTCCAAAGGAAATCCGATGAAAAAAAAATTGCTGGCTCTTTTATGTGCCATGGCATTTACCGGTACTTCAACTATTTTACATGCAGAAGACAGTATTGATGCAGGAAAAGAAAAAGCAGTTGCTTGTGTTAGTTGTCATGGAGAGCATGGCAACAGTTTAGTTTCTACATTTCCAAAGCTTGCAGGCCAGCATTCTTCGTATTTTATAAAGCAGTTACAAGCCTTTAAAAACGGTACCCGCAAAAATCCTATGATGTCTGCTATTGCAGCAGGTTTATCACAGGAGGATATGGCTGATCTAGGCGCTTATTATGCGTCACAAAAAATCTCAGCAAACGAATTACCTATTTTAGATGAAGATGATGATGAAAAGCCGGTAGCTACGACGGCTAAAAACAATAATACTGTGCAGGAAATTATAGCTCAAGGCTCTGATTTGTACCGCAATGGTGACCTTACTCGAGAAGTTTCAGCTTGTATTGCTTGTCATGGACCTTTCGGTGAAGGAAATAAACCCGCCGCATTTCCATCATTAAAATCACAACATGCTGATTATTTGATTAAATCATTGACTGATTATAAAACCGATACTCGAAGTAATAATCCAGATAATATGATGCGTATGATTGCTAAAAAAATGACCGCTGAAGAAATTAAAGCAGTGGCCTATCGTATTTCAATGATGAAATAAGATTAGGGCTAGCATCTGCCCGCCTTAAGTTGCTAGCCAGTTTTACCGACTAAAATTATTAACAGCTAACTAATGGCATCACTCTTAAATCTAGTAAAGAGTGATGCTTTTCAATTTACTTTTCTCGACTTTTAATCGACTATCTTCAATGGGAACGTAATTTATGTTAAATAAATTCATAAAAATCAGTTTGTTAATCTTATTTTGTTTTTCAACTTTTTTAGTAAAAGCAGAGTCTGTAGGTTATGAAAAGCTATCACCTGCTCAAGCTACACAAAATCCAGAAAAAATTGAGGTCATTGAGTTCTTTTGGTACGGTTGTCCACATTGCTATGCCTTTGAACCTTTGCTTGAAAAATGGCAGAAAAGTCTACCTGCTAATGTAGAATTTATTCGCTTGCCTGCTGCATTTAATGAGTTATGGAGTAAACACGCTAAAGCTTATTACACAGCAGAAGCATTGGGCATGGTTGATAAAATTCATGCTGATTTTTTCGATGCGATACAAAATGGTAAAGAAAAATTAGATACTGAAGCTACGCTTGCAGCTTTTTTTGTTGCTCATGGTGTGACTGAAAGCCAATTTAAAGAAGCTTATAACTCTTTTGCTGTTGATTCTAAAATGCGACAAGCACCACTTATGGCATCTCGATATGGCATAACAGGAGTACCTGCCATTATTGTTAACGGTAAATATAAAACAAATGGTACGTTGGCTGGATCTCATGAAAAAATGATTGAAGTCATGGATAAGCTCATTAAAGAAGAAAGTGCTAAAAAATAATATTAATCGATCATTTTTTTGGTATTTGTTAACTCCCTCCTAGCCTCTTACTGCTTACAGTTAGGTAATAGTGAACTTATTGTAGGCATTGACGCAAAACACCGTAGGGGCGACAGATTCGCCTTTTTATAACAGCTTAATTTTATAGGGCGTATGCAATACGCCCCTACGACCAGCACTACAATATAAATGATATGGCTGTAGGCCGGAATAAGGCTTTTCGAGCATCAGCGAGTAAAGCGTTTCCGGCATCGGCAGGGCTCATACGCCGGAAACGCCACCACGCGCTGCGCTTGGGTGGTCTACAAAAGCATAACTTTGGGCAGTGCTCCTAGTCTCTTCCTGTTTCCAGGTTGTTTTGCAACTAAAGCTAACATCCATTTAAATCTTAAGCTGTTATTGATAGTCCCTTAATCTTAGAACTTTACGAAGCGCGTAAAACGTGAAATTTGCTTAAGTTTAATGAATTGATTTTGTATAAACAGAATCGATCTAAATTATTACCATTCCCAAAGTTTCCACACATTAACATTACTGTCTTTGTCTAGATCATTAGTACGTACATCCATTTTGCCATCGCCATCTTTATCAAGAAAATAATAGGGAGGGCCGATATCAGGTGTCACTTTGATCATATAAAGTTTACCTGATCTACGATATTCTTGAACTGTATTAGTACCTTTGCGCACGATAGTAATATCTGGTTCCATGGTTTCGCCACTATGCACCGGCAAGGGTAATTCCGGCAAATCAGGCACTGGTACAGTCTCAGGTGCTTGTTCATTTGCATAGACTGGAAAAACAAGAAAACTTAATAAAATTAAACGGCGCATAGCAAGTGACTCATCCGAAGTAAAAACTCTAGTATCTTAATACAGTTTTTAGTCATGTGCTTAACTAATAAAAATTAGCTTTGGATTATTACTAATTATCAACTTCGATGGCCATAGGAATAATCGTTTAAATGCTACCGTTAAGCGCTAAAAAATTATCGATATGACTCAATATTCCTGTTATTAAAACTGTGAGTAAATTGTTAAGAACTTGAATATATTTTTTAATACAATTTTTATCCACAAGCTATTAGCTATTAAGCAACAACTTATAATTATCTCCTATGCCTTTACTATTAAAGCTTCAGATGGGTTGTACACAGAAATATTAGTTTCTAATAGTAATAATGTATTTAAAATAATTTTATATTTATAGTTGGTAACTATTGAATAGTTGAGAGTGATAATAAAGCGGCCTAGCTGAGTTATACTAGCCAATTTAAAGGCTGAAATAGATGAAAAGACAGATTGAGGCAAGAGTAGTTAATTCATTACTAGAAAAATACGGAATACCTGCTTATAAAACAGAAGGTTCAGCCGGAATGGATTTAGTAGCATGTATTGATACGCCTATCATCATTGCTGGTGGTAAAAATAAACTGATAGCAACTGGTTTAGCAGTTAATATTCAAGATCCAGGTTTAATGGCAGTTGTTGCCAGTCGAAGTGGACTTTGTTTAAATAAACAAGTACGAGTTGGACAGGGTATGGGGATTATTGATGCGGATTATCATGGTGAAATAGGTGTTATTTTGCATAATGATGGTTTGACTGATTATATCGTTCAGCCTGGAGAAAGAATTGCTCAACTATTATTTATGCCTGTCGTTCAAGTTGCACTAAAATTAGTTGCAGAATTTTCAACCATAACTGATAGAGGTGAGGGTGGTTTTGGTCATACTGGGAGTCATTAAAATATTGATTCTTAGATTTAGCTTATAAATGCCATTAATTATTAGCAAAATAGAAAGAGGTTATCCGATAATTTTGTGCTTTTAGTCTAGTGCCAATGTTAGCCGTATAAGTTTTTTGAATTATTTACCATTTACCTTACACCTATTTAAATTTCCTTAACTTTAATTACACAATAACTATGAATGAATCAATTTCCAATAATGCCATGATATACGCCACGCTTGCTCTAAACAGTGAAGTGGATTTACAAAGAGAATATTTAGAATCCGATGATGTTCCTGAAAATGAACGTGAAAACGAAGAAGAAATTCTTGCCGATCTCGAACAAGCCTTTATGGAATTTGTTGATTTGTATAAAAATCGTTGTAAAGCCGACAAGCAATTGCCTAGCATAGATGAATTATTGACTAGTCAATTATAAGCAATCTTATGTATACCCTATATGGAATCAAAAACTGCGATACCGTTAAAAAGGCATTAAAGTGGCTGGATCAAAACGGTATAGAGTATTTATTTCATGATTTTCGTGTAGATGGACTGACTCAGGCACAACTTATTGATTTAACTAATCGTATAGACTGGAGTTTGCTGCTTAATCGCAGCAGCACCAGTTGGCGTCAATTAAGTGCTGAACAACAAGCTGATCTTAGCTTGGATAAAGCCATTACATTGATGTTAAGTACTCCAACTCTAATTAAACGCCCAGTTTTAGATACGGGTGATCAATTGATTATCGGTTTTAAAGCCGACCATTACCAAACTAAATTATTATGAGTGAAACTTTAGAGCTGCTTAAAGACCTTATCAGGCGTGAGTCTGTCACACCTAAAGATGCAGGTTGTCAGGATGTGCTTGCTGAACGCTTAACTAAGTTAGGATTTAAAGCAGAACGCTTGGATTTTGATGATACAAAAAATATCTGGCTTAGACGCGGCAATCAATCACCCTTGTTTACTTTTTTAGGTCACACGGATGTTGTTCCGCCTGGTCCTTTAGATGCTTGGTTATCTCCGCCATTTGAGCCAACTATTCGTGAAGGCAAACTTTATGGACGAGGAGCCGCCGATATGAAAGGCGGTATTGCTAGTTTTATGACTGCCGTTGAACGCTTTGTTGCTAATCATCCAAATCATAGTGGCTCGATTGCCGTCATGATGACTAGTGATGAAGAAGGTATGGCTACTAATGGTGTTGTTAAAGTGGTGAATATCCTTGAGCAGCGTCAAGAGAAAATCGATTGGTGTTTAGTCGGTGAGCCCTCTAGTGACAAAAAAATAGGAGATGTGATACGAGTTGGTAGGCGCGGATCTTTATGCGCCAAATTAACAGTGATTGGTATTCAAGGTCATGTTGCTTATCCTGATCTAGCTGAAAATCCAATTCATAGTTTTGCTCCTGCCTTAAAAGCTTTAACGGAAGAAGTTTGGGATAATGGTAACGCATTTTTTCCACCAACTAGCCTGCAAGTATCTAATATCAATGCAGGTACTGGGGCAGAAAATATTATTCCGGGTGCTGCTGAAGTACAGTTTAATCTGCGTTTTTGCACTGAATTAGATGTAGCAACTATTAAACAACGTACTTGCGCCATCCTCGATAAATATGGTTTTAAATATGATTTGCAATGGCGATTGTCCGGTAATCCTTTTTTAACTGAAAAGGGTGCGTTAATTGAGGCTACTCATGCCGCTATTAAAACCGTAACAGGCTTCGATACTCTTGATGACACGGGTGGTGGTACTTCGGACGGTCGCTTTATAGCGCCAACGGGTGCGCAAGTTATTGAGCTTGGTCCTTTAAATGAAAGTATCCATAAAATAAATGAGCATGTTAGCTTGGATGATTTGGAAACTTTGAGTGACATTTATGAACAGATATTGATTAATTTATTAGCTTAGATAATCGAAGTTGCCTTCATTTGTTAACAGAAAATCATTTTTTTATAACGTCTATTACTCGCTTTCTTCATCATGATAGAAAGCGTGACTTAAAGTAGTCCTTTCCTAAAATTGCAAATAATGAGTATTCTGGGCGATAATGTTCGTTAACGCATAGTTTATTATGCTTTCGACAGACCTTGTAACTCGCCATACGTTCGCTAAAAAGCCCGTATGTCAGCTTTGGAATACGCAATGAAAAAGACCATGTACGAAAAGATCTGGGACAGTCATCTAGTAGTTGATGCGGCTGGCCAAGCACCTTTGCTTTATGTTGATCGCCATTTAATGCATGAGGTGACTAGCCCTCAAGCCTTTGAAGGCCTTAGATTATCAGGCCGAAAGGTACGCAATCCACACAGCATATTGGCGACAATGGATCACTGCGTACCTACTAAAAACCGTGATTTACCGATTGCAGACCCGATAGCTAAGAAGCAAATTGAGACCATGGCTGAAAACTGTCTTGCCAATGGTTTAAATTTATATGACATGAAAAACCCAAACAACGGCGTTATTCACGTTGTTGTGCCTGAACATGGTTTTGTTCATCCTGGCATGGTGGTTGTTTGTGGGGATAGTCACACAGCAACGCATGGTGCTTTTGGCGCATTAGCATTTGGGATTGGTACCTCTGAAGTTGAGCATGTTATGGCAACTCAAACCTTACCACAAAAGAAATCTAAAACCATGCAAGTGGTGGTCAATGGTTCTTTATCTAAATATGCTTCAGCGAAAGATATCGCCTTAGCTATTACTGGCAAAATTGGTACTGCGGGTGGAACAGGTTATGTGATTGAATACACGGGTTCTGCTATTAGAGAATTGACAATGGAAGGTCGAATGACCTTATGTAACATGGCCATTGAAGCCGGTGCTAGAGCAGGTTTAGTGGCTCCTGATGAAAAAACGTATGAATATTTAAAAGGTCGTGAGTTTGCTCCTTCAGGACAAAATTGGGATCAAGCCCTAGATTATTGGAAAAGCTTGACTAGTGATGAAGGTGCTGAATTTGATACTACGATTGTACTTGAGGGTGCTGATATTGCACCTCAAGTATCATGGGGAACTTCACCAGAACAAGTTGTCGGTGTTGACGGTGTCGTTCCTAGCCCAGAAAGTTTTGCTGATGAAGGAAAGCGTAAAGCTTGTGAAGGCGCTTTGGCTTATATGGGTTTAACTGCGAATACTAAAATCACAGATATACCAGTAGATTTAGTGTTTATTGGTTCTTGTACTAACGGTCGTATAGAAGATTTTAGAATCGCAGCAGAAGTCGCTAAAGGCACTAAAGTTGCGGCAGGTGTAACTGCATTGGCGGTGCCTGGTTCTTATCATGTTAAGAAACAAGCCGAAGATGAAGGTTTAGATAAAATCTTTATTGAAGCAGGTTGGGAATGGCGTGATCCAGGTTGCTCAATGTGTTTAGCCATGAACGGTGATGAATTAACTAAAGGCCAACGCAGTGCTTCTACTTCAAATCGTAATTTTGAAGGGCGACAAGGTAAAGGTGGCCGTACACATTTAGTGTCTCCTGCAATGGCGGCTGCAGCGGCGGCGGCAGGTCATTTTGTTGATATTCGCACCCTTTAATTAAGAGATAGAGTAAAGATATGGAACCGTATTTAAAGCATGAAAGCATTGCTGCCTTAATGGATCGTAGCAATGTTGATACTGATCAAATTATTCCTAAACAATTTTTAAAGAAAGTAGAGCGTAGTGGTTTTGGTATTCACTTATTCCATGACTGGCGCTTTAACGATGATGGCAGTGACAATGCTGAATTTGAACTTAATAAACCGGCTTTTAAAGGCGCAAAAATTTTAGTTGCTGGAGATAACTTTGGTTGTGGTTCTTCTCGAGAACACGCACCTTGGGCGATTGCAGATTATGGTTTTAATACCATTATTTCAACCAGCTATGCCGATATTTTTTATAACAATTGTTTTAAAAACGGCATCTTAGCGATTCGTGTCAGTCAAGATCAGTTAGAACAATTGATGACGGAAATTAATGCCAATGAAGGTGTGCGTTTTACTATTGATTTAGAAAATCAACAAGTTATAACACCAGCAGGTAATGGTTTCAGTTTTGAAATTGATCCTTTCCGTAAAGGCAATTTGTTAAGTGGTTTAGATGATATTGGCTTAACATTGAAGCATGAAGCTAAAATCACTGAATACGAGCAACATCATAAGCAAAATTTTCCTTGGCTTTGGGCTTAAGATTGACGTGATCAATACGAGATTAATTTATTAAGTAAGTTGATTGCGCATATCAAAATTAATATGAAATAGGATTACACTTTAATTTTTATTTTGACTTTATGCATTACTGGTTAATGTTTTAAATCTGTTAAATTAATTAAAATTACAACTTAGATGACTCTCATGCCCAAAGATTCCAGAACCATTCAATTAATGGATACCACTTTGCGTGATGGTGAGCAAACGCAAGGTGTTTCTTTTACACCTACTGAAAAAATTACTATTGCTAAGGCATTGTTACAATCACTACGCGTTGATCGTATTGAAATTGCTTCAGCTCGTGTTTCAGAAGGTGAAAAAGAAGCGGTCACTAATATCAATAAGTGGGCTAAGCAAGAAGGCTATAACGGTTGCGTTGAAGTGTTGGGCTTTGTCGATCATACCAAAAGTGTTGATTGGATTTTAGAAACTGGTGGTGAAGTCATCAATTTACTCACTAAAGGCAGCGAAAAGCATTGCCGAGAGCAGTTGGGTAAAACTTTAGCTGAGCATACCGCAGACATATTGCAAACGGTTAATTACGCAAAAGAAAAAGGTTTAAAGGTTAATGTCTATTTAGAAGACTGGTCTAATGGCTATCAAAATAGTCCAGATTATGTGTATGCATTAATGGATAATTTGCGCCATACTGGCATAGATCATTTTATGCTACCTGACACCTTAGGTGTGTTATCACCTGAAGAAGTTTTTAATAATTTGAGTGATATGTGTCAGCGTTATCCCGGGTTGCAATTTGATTTTCATCCTCATAATGATTATGGCTTAGCAACCGCTAATGTAATGGCGGCTGTTCGTGCCGGTGTAACTTCAATACATTGTACAATTAATTGTCTTGGTGAAAGAGCGGGTAATGCTTCTTTAGCTGAAGTTTCAGTGGTATTGCGCGATAAAATGAATAAAGAGCTATCCATTGATGAAAGCTATATTGTGCGTATTAGCAATATGGTTGAAAATTTCTCTGGAAAACGGGTGGCGGCTAATGCACCGATTATTGGTGCGGATGTTTTTACACAAACTGCAGGGATACATGCTGATGGTGATCAAAAAGGTGGATTATATAAAACCAAGTTAGGTCCAGAACGTTTTTCGCGCATACGTAGTTATGCTTTAGGAAAAATGAGCGGAAAAGCTTCATTGAAAAAAAATCTTGAGCAGTTAGAGCTAGATTTATCAGAAGAAAATCAGAAGAAAGTATTAGAGCGCATTGTTAGTTTGGGCGATTCAAAACAGACTATCACCACGGATGATTTGCCTTTTATAATTGCCGATGTTTTAGAGACTAAGGATTACCAACATATTAAGTTATTAAATTGTTCTGTTACGAGTGGCCTAGATTTAGAGTCAACAGCGAGTATAAGAATTAAAGTTAAAGGTACAACTCATACAGCGTCTGGTTCGGGTAATGGAGGTTTTGATGCTTTTATTGTTGCCATCAATAAAGTGATGTCGGCATATCAGTATAATGTACCTGCATTGTTTGATTATGAAGTCAGAATCCCTAGGGGGGGTCATACCAATGCTTTAACGGAGTGTGTGATTACTTGGGATTGTGCTGGAGAATTACGAAAAACACGTGGGGTGCATTCTAATCAGGTTTTTGCGGGAATTTTAGCAACATTAAAGTTGGTTAATATGCAGTTGCATGAGCTTAATTTGAAGTCAGTGTAATAAGATAGCGATACTATTGATGCCAGATTCGAGTTTGATTGAGCAAATAAATAATATATTACCCCAGACTCAATGCCGACAATGTAGTTTTCAAGGTTGCAAACCTTATGCAACGGCGATTGCTTCTGGAGCTGCTGATATCAATCAATGTCCGCCAGGAGGTAATGACGGTATCGTAGCCCTTGCCTCTTTGTTGGGTTTAGATCCTAAGCCACTTAATCCAGAATATGGTCAACATAAACCTAAAAGTGTGGCCTTCATTATTGAGCAAGACTGTATTGGCTGTGTTAAATGTATTGCGGCTTGTCCTGTTGATGCCATTTTAGGTGCAGCAAAGCAAATGCATACCGTTATTGCTTCTGAATGTACTGGATGTGAGCTTTGTATTGCACCTTGTCCTGTAGATTGTATTGTTTTGCTACCCGCAGCACCTATAACAAATGGCACTACGCAATACGAATTAGCTCATCATGCTAAACAGCGTTATGAAGCTCGTTGTTTACGAAAAGAACAAGAAGAAGCAGAAAAAAATGAACGTGCAAAACTAAAAAGAGCTGCTTTAATTAAAATGAAGTTAGGATTAGGACTTTAAGCTTGATAATGACTTGAGTCTTAATGAGAAAAAGGGCAATAAACTGGCTAGTTTTTGCCCAAAGTTGCTAAGCTTAAAAAAAATTAAACAACAATTAGCCACCCTCTTCTTTATCTTCATCACCTGCCATGTCAGAAATTTCTTTTAGGCGGAAAATCGCTTTAGCATTGATAGTATTTTCAGGATAAAGGCCATCAGCATTAACTTCACCTGCGGGTTGACCAGTAAGTAACTCTAAGGTTTCATCAACTGTAAAAACAGCATAAACTGAAAATAAACCTTGCGCCACGGCATCAATAACTTCTTGCTTTAACATTAAATTGATTTTGTTGGCAGCAGGAATAATAACAGCATGTTCACCATTTAAGCCTCGTGCCTGACAAAGCCTAAAGTAACCTTCTATTTTTTCGTTAACGCCCCCAATTGCTTGTACTTCACCATATTGATTGATAGAGCCGGTAACGGCAAAGGCTTGTTTGATTGGGGTGCGGGTGAGTGCAGAAATGAGGCAGCATAGTTCAGCTAGCGATGCACTATCTCCATCGATATAGCCATAAGATTGTTCAATGGCAATACTGGCTGAAATAGCTAAAGGAAATTGCTGGGCGTAAATATGGCTTAAATAGCCGGTTAAAATCATGACACCTTTCGAATGAATTGCTTGTCCTAATTCTGCTTCTCTTTCAATATCAACAATGCCTCTTGAGCCAGGAGAAACTGTTGTAGTAATACGAGCAGGTGCGCCAAAATTACTACCGCCAATTTCTAAAACTGTTAGACCATTAATTTTTCCAATTGCTAAACCTTCAGTATCAATAAGAATTGTACCATCAAGCATTTCATCGAGAATGGCTTGGGATAAGCGGCCATTACGATATTCTCTAGC
>CAIZMK010000193.1 GCA_903934035.1 uncultured Methylococcaceae bacterium | reverse complement strand
TACGATTAAACAAATTTTGGAAGATGCCTTACGTGATTTTTTTTCGCATCAAACGCTCGAGCACAAGGCCGTCAGTCTTACCACTTTTTCAGGACAAGTCTTAAAAACGGGCATTAATCTGGATAATAGCCATAGTTTGAATGACATTATGGATGGCTATTGATGTTTTTGATGGATGTTAATGTCTTGGTGTATGCGCATAGAGAAGATGCCGCGAATCATTTAGCTTATCGCCAATGGTTAGAGTCGGTTATTAATGGTCGTGGGTCTTTTGCTTATTCAGAGTTGGTCTTGAGTGGTTTTTTACGTATTGTCACTCACCCTAAAAAGATTAGCTCGACGCTCGGTTTCTATCCGGCTTTCACAGGCTAAATCCAATCCGTAACTCGTACTTTTTGTGTCACGGAAACCCTCCTCGGATACCTCAGGGTTAGGCCACGATTTTTTATGACGGTAAGTCTTTGTACTTTCAAGTAACGATTGCTGTAATATAATCGTTAGTTACAATCATTAGATAGAACAAGGCGAAATAATGTTGCAAACCATACAAGTAGAAATTGATGCCACAGGCCATATTCATCCAATGGAAGCGTTATCTTTCAAGCCTGTTGGTAGAGCATTATTAACACTATTAGATACGCCCACCGAAACTATGTCTTTACAGATATACGAAGGACGAGGCAGTATCGCACGCGCACTAACATTGCTTTCATCACCACGTTTTGCTCATCGACCTGTTGCTAATACTAGCGAAGTCATGCAGCGTATTGCCTCTATGCGTGATGACTGGGACGCTAGTTAATGCTTCGAAAGGTTTATCTCGATACCTGCTGTGTCATTTATTTGCTAGAAGATGTTCCTGTTTTTAGCGAACAGATTCGTAAATACATGGCTGTTAATATGGATGCTATTTTATGTGTTTCACCGCTGGTTCGATTGGAAGCTTTAGTTAAACCGACTTGCGATGGCAACATAGCGTTAATTACTGATTACGAAATATTTTTAGCCGATCAACAGTGGCTTGCTGTAGGTGATGTCGAATTTGATCGTGCGCTTTCATTACGTGCCAGTCATCGAATAAAAACACCAGATGCATTGCATTTGGCGATAGCTATGCAGCATGATTGCGTTGAATTCTGGACAAATGATGAGCGCTTGCGGCAAACCGCAGCTGGAATGGCCGTTAATATATTTGATCATTAGCCTACTGATTAACTGTAGTTGCTGATTTATAAGGTAGACGATAAGGATTTATGGTTGTCACGCACCGGTTCACATGCTGATATTTTTGGAAGGTAAATCAAAAAATAAAATGGTCGCATCTCTTTAATATGTCCCATAAACACATCTTAAGCCGTTATTCCCATAATAGTTGTTATGACTGTAAATATTTTTTATTAGTTATACTGCTGGCATATTAATATTTTCTGGAGTGTATTATGTCAATTATTACATTCGATACGTTAAAGTATTGCCAATACACTTAAGGCTGCGCCTCAGTTTTGAGGCTTCATATAGGTCGTGCTATGATGTAAATAATATTAATTTCCATTGCTGCTATAGCCATCATGATTAGTAAATATTTCAACCCCTATACTGACTTTGGTTTCAAAAAGCTTTTTGGTGAAGAAGGCAGTAAAGATCTGTTGATTGATTTCCTTAATCAGCTTTTGCCAGCCCATCATCAGGTGCTAAGCTGAGTTTTAAAAATCCCGAAAACATCACAAATACGGTCGAAGAGCGTAAAGCTATTTTTGATATTTACGGTGAAAGTGCTAGCGGTGAGCGTTTTATCGTCGAAATGCAAAAAGCGAAAATGCATTTTTTTAAAGATCGGTCTTTGTTTTATTCGACATTTCCCATTC
>CAIZMK010000192.1 GCA_903934035.1 uncultured Methylococcaceae bacterium | reverse complement strand
TATTTTTTTAATAGATCAAATCTCCCCTAACCCCTCTTTGCTAAAGAGGGGAAATAATAAGAATACTTTCACAGTCTCTGTCGCTACATCCCAGCATTTAGCCAGGGTTTTTATAAGTGCAGGCAATGGCATTCAATAGTCGTCATTGTCGGGCATGAATGCCTGACCTACAACTGTCCCGTGTTAAGTGGGTAGCCCTTAAATGACGCTACTTTTACTTGTGTAGATACTTATTCTTCTTGTTGGGCGGAGGAAATATTGCGATGTGCTTTAGCCCTATGGTTGGACAGGTATTAGGCTACACCTTTCGCCCTGAGCCTGCATTTAGGAAAGCCCTGTCTATAAAGTCAATAGTTAACCTAGCAATGAAAATACAGCCATCAATAAAAACATGATCAGCAATATAGGCCAGAAAAAAGGTACGAGAATAAATATTGCCAGTAAGGCCAAAAATCCAGCGCCTATAAACAAAAAAATCCCCACGCCTAAGAACAGCAAGACCATTAACAGTCCTGTGATCAACATAATCACTAAAGCAGTCGGTAGTGCTGCAAAATTTAACCAAGGTGTTGCAACCGGTGCACCATTCCACATCAAACTAAATTGTCCGACCTCAGGATGAAACAGATAACTGCCTATAGCGATAAGCAAGCCTACAATAAGTACTTTGGATATTAATGTGTGATTGCCTTGAGCGCTCATGTTGTTCGTTCCTAAATTTTGATATTGAAAGGTTTGGGTTTAAACAGTCGATATTATGATGTATGGATGACACTAGATCTAGATTTAAAACCTTATATATTCAGAGTAAATGAATGGGTCTCTACATAATTATTTTGATCGTAAAAAAGTTTGTATCAAATTGTGATTAATAATTTAGCGAAATACCTAAGTCTTTATCGATAAACTAAGCTGATCATCCGTGTAAATCTGTTACAATTGCGCAATTTGGCATTTCTGGATGGCAATCCTTGCCCTAAGTGCAAAAGCAATAACGCCTTAACCACCTCATTAGTCAGTTGAAACATCGTGGATTTAAAATATATCAGAAACTTCTCCATTATCGCCCATATCGATCATGGTAAATCAACACTTGCAGATCGATTTATTCAAATCTGTGGTGGCTTAAGTGCTAGAGAAATGTCAGCACAAGTGCTTGATACTATGGATATTGAGAAAGAGCGCGGTATTACTATTAAAGCTCAGAGTGTCACTTTAGATTTTAAAGCGAAAGATGGTGAAACCTACCAGCTTAATTTTATTGATACTCCTGGTCATGTGGATTTTTCTTATGAGGTTTCTAGGTCTTTAGCTGCTTGTGAAGGCGCGTTATTAGTCGTTGATGCCGCGCAGGGAGTAGAAGCGCAAAGTGTGGCTAACTGTTATACCGCCATAGAACAGGGGCTTGAGGTAGTGCCTGTCCTCAATAAAATTGACTTACCCTCTGCTGAGCCTGAGCGCGTTTTGGCTGAAATTGAAGAAGTGATTGGTATCCCAGCCGATGAAGCCTTAAGGATCAGTGCTAAGACAGGTGTGGGTGTCCATGATGTGCTTGAACAATTAGTAATTAAAGTGCCACCACCTAAAGGTGATATAGACGGTCCTTTGCAAGCTTTGATTATTGATTCATGGTTTGATAGTTATTTGGGTGTGGTGTCTTTGGTTAGGATTATGCACGGCAGTATCCGCAAAAAACAGAAGATTACCATTATGTCGACTGGTAAGTCGTTCATCGCCGAAAAAGTAGGTGTCTTTACGCCTAAACGCTTAGAAAAAGATATTTTAAATACCGGTGAAGTAGGTTTTGTAGTTGCTGGTATTAAAGATATTTTCGGTGCTCCGGTCGGTGATACCATCACTTGGACTGATAAACCCGCTACAGAACAGTTGACCGGTTTCCAACGAGTACAGCCTCGTGTTTTTGCTGGTTTATATCCCGTTAGTTCAGATGATTATGAAGATTTAAGGGAAGCACTCAATAAATTAAATCTTAATGACGCAGCTTTACAATTTGAGCCAGAAACATCTCAGGCCCTAGGTTTTGGTTTTCGTTGTGGCTTTCTAGGCATGCTGCACATGGAAATCGTCCAAGAGCGCTTAGAAAGAGAGTATGACGTCGATTTGATTACCACAGCTCCGACGGTAGTTTATGAAGTCATTACTCAAACCGATCAGATTTTAATGGTTGATAATCCTGCAAAATTACCTGATGGCGGGATAGTAAAAGAAATTCGTGAGCCGATAATTCGGGCTAATATTTTGGTGCCTCAGGCTTATTTGGGTGGCGTTATATCTTTGTGTATCGAAAAGCGCGGTGTGCAAAAAGATATGCAGTATGTCGGCAGGCAAGTATCTTTGCATTATGAAATGCCCTTAAGTGAAGTGGTGTTAGATTTCTTTGATCGATTAAAGTCGGTGAGTCGTGGTTTTGCTTCGTTTGATTATGAGTTCTTACGTTTTCAAACTGCAGATTTAGTGAAATTAGATGTCCTTATTAATGCTGAAAAAGTCGATGCTTTATCGATTATTGTGCATAGAGATTTAAGTAATAATCGAGGGCGTGATTTAGTCGAAAGAATGAAAGATCTAATTCCAAGGCAAATGTACGAAGTGGCTATACAAGCCGCCATAGGCTCCAAGATTATTGCTAGATCTACTGTTAAAGCGATGCGTAAGAACGTTATTGCTAAATGTTATGGTGGCGATATCAGTCGAAAGAAGAAGTTATTAGAAAAACAAAAAGCGGGTAAAAAGCGGATGAAACAAGTGGGTAATATTGAAATTCCACAAGAAGCGTTTTTGGCCGTCTTACAACTGAATAAAGATTAAATTCAGGCGAAAGGTAAAAGGCGCAAGGCCAAAAGATCAGCGAATCTTCGTAGCTCAACCTTTCGCCTTGCGCCTTTAGCCTTTTACCTTAAAACCTTTACTTTAATTTAAAAATATGGACTTTGATTTTTCGTTTTATTTGTTACTTGCGACTGTTGTCACAGGAATTGTCTGGGGCGGTTATTTATTAATACTCAAATCGCAAGGTCAGGTCTTCGATGAGAAAAATGAGCCTATATTAGTTGAATATGCACGTTCCTTTTTTCCGATAGTATTGATAGTGCTAATGCTGAGATCTTTTATCGCGGAGCCTTTTCGAATCCCTTCAGGTTCGATGATGCCCACTTTATTAGTTGGTGATTTTATTCTAGTTAATAAATTTACTTACGGTATTAGATTACCTGTTATCAATAAAAAAATTATAGAGTTAAATGAACCGCAACGCGGCGATATTGTGGTGTTCCGATTTCCTAAAGAACCAAGCATTGATTATATTAAGCGCGTAATTGGTTTGCCAGGTGATAAGGTGGTTTATAAAAACAAGGAGCTGACGGTCAATGACCAGCCAGTCAATCAAATTTCAATGGGGCGTTATCAAGGTGTAGGTCAGGGCGAGGACATGACCGGTGCTGAAGAATTGCTTGAAAATTTAACGGGCATTGAACACAGTATTTTGATTAGAAATGGCATCGCTAGTGTTGAGTTTTCTTATGTGGTTCCAGAAGGCAGTTATTTCGTAATGGGTGACAACAGAGATAATAGTAATGATAGTCGGTACTGGGGTTATGTCCCTGAGGCTAACTTAGTCGGTAAAGCTTTCCTAATATGGATGAGTTGGGATTGGCAAGATAAAGGCGTGGGTTTTAGTCGTATTGGTACCATATTAAAATGATGATGAATTTACGTTGATGGCTAGATATTGATAGCCTCATAAGTTCTTGCTAAGTGAATCGACAGTCTGCCCAATATTTGATAATCCGCTCTCTGTCGCCCCTAAAGTTGGTAGGCCGGAATAAGACCACCCAAGCGTAGCGCGTGGCGGCGTTTCCGGCACAGGAGCAGTGACTATGCCGGCAACGCTTTACTCGCTTACGCTCGAAAAGCCTTATTCCGGCCTACAAAATCTTAACTGTGGGCATTCAGGATTGGGTATTTAAAAAAGCAACAATGTGAACTATAGGTAGTAAACAGCTCTTATAAGCCAGATTTCAATCATCATCATTGTAATGTTAGGTATTTCATGAATTTATCGTCTAAAAATCAACAAGGCTATTCTTTTATTTCCCTGGCTTTTGCAGTAACACTGTTGTTTTTTGTTATTTCTTTAGTATTTAAAATTGCCCCCGCTTATCTTAATCATAGCAAAGTAGTTGCTATGCTAGACCAGCTTGAACAAGAGACTCATGGTGATATAAAAACCGAGTCCGAAATTAAGGCAAGCTTAGCTAAGCGCATTAATATTAATAATATAGATGATATTACTCAGGGTGATATTGCGGTTAACAAACAAGGTAATGCTTTCAAGGTGCACATTAATTATGAGGTGGTAAAGCCGATTTACGATAATTTAAGTGTGTTAATAGAATTTAATGATGAGATTGAGGTAGGGAAAGAGTGATAAAAAAGCCCACTGAGTTATGTCAGAAATTAGGCTTAAGCTTTAATGATCCTAAGCTTTTTACTATGGCATTGACTCATCGTAGCGCGAGCTCCAATAATAATGAGCGCTTGGAATTTTTGGGCGATTCAATTTTAGGGTTTGTTGTTGCACAAAAATTATATGAGTTGTTTCCAGAAGCACCTGAAGGAGTTTTAAGTCGACTACGGGCTAGTTTAGTTAATCAGCACTCTTTAGCAGAATTAGCTAGAAAACATCAAGTCGGCGATTATTTGCTATTGGGTTCAGGTGAGTTAAAAAGCGGTGGCTATCGCCGTGATTCTATTCTATCGGATGCCGTGGAAGCTATTATGGGGGCCTTGTTTAAAGATCAAGGCATAGTGGTTTGCCAGCAATGGATAGAGCAGTTATTTGCAGAGCAACTAGCAAGCTTGTCGCTGGAAAATTGGCAGAAAGACCCTAAAACTCAATTGCAAGAATTAATGCAGTCAAAGAAATTGAGCTTGCCAGACTATACTTTGATAACCATGTCAGGCTTAGCTCATGAACAAATGTTTAAGGTCAAATGTACTATTTCTTTAATTAGAGATGAGTGCATTGGAACGGGAATTTCCAGAAAACGTGCTGAGCAATCAGCGGCAGAACTTATGTTAGAATTATTAAATAAGGAAAATAAATGAATTGCGGTTTCGTAGCGCTGATAGGGCGTCCCAATGTTGGTAAGTCAACGCTGATGAATCATTTGCTGAAACAAAAGATCAGTATTACCTCTCGTAAACCGCAAACGACTAGACATCGTATTCTGGGAATTAATACCACCGAAGCTGGACAAGCGATCTATATGGATACGCCTGGCATGCATAATAGCGAAAAACGTGCTTTAAACCGTTATTTAAATCGTACAGCAGAAACAACCTTACTGGGTGTAGATGTCATTGTTTGGTTAATTGATGGCTTGTCTTGGCATGAATATGATGAGGTCATCTTTAAAAAGCTAGAACAAGCGGGTTTGCCAGTTATATTAGCAGTCAATAAAGTCGATAAGGTTAAAGATAAAGATGAGATTCTGGCCTTTTTTTCTGAAGCCCAGCATCGCTTTCCTTTTGAACATTTAGTGCCTATTTCGGCTTTAAAAAGAACGAATTTGGATCAGTTAGAAACTTTAATCATGTCGCTATTGCCTGAAAGTGATTTGATTTATCCAGAAGACCAAGTGACCGATCGTCCTGAACGCTTTTTGGCGGCGGAAATTGTACGAGAAAAACTAACTAGGCGCTTAGGTGATGAACTGCCTTATGCTTTGACAGTAGAAATTGAACGTTACGAAGAACACCCTGGAATTACTAAAATCTATGCCATTATTTGGGTAGAGCGCTTAACCCAGAAAAATATTGTCATTGGTACTGAAGGTGAGATGCTCAAAAAAGTCGGTACAGATGCAAGATTTGATATAGAAAAGCTCATTGCCAAAAAAGTCTATTTACAACTTTGGGTTAAAGTTAAAAAGGGTTGGTCAGATAGTGAGCGTGCCTTGCAAAGCCTAGGATTTAATGACGGCTAATGTCGTACATTTACAGCCGGCTTTTATATTAAGTCAGCGTCAATACAGAGAAACTAGTCTAATACTCGATGTATTGACGCAAGACTACGGTAGAGTGTCATTGCTAGCTAAAGGCGTTAGAAAAAATAAGTCTAAAAGCGCTGGACTGTTACAACCTTTTATTCCTTTAACGTTATCTTATTTAGGTAAGACCGAGTTAAAAAACTTAACTGATGTAGAGTTAAGGCAAGCCTTTAATCCCTTGCCAGGTATGGCTTTGTATTGTGGTTTTTATATCAATGAGTTAGTCGAATGTTTCCTACATCAATATGACCCTCATCCTGAAGTTTTCAGTCATTATAGTGATTGTTTGTCGGTATTGATGACGGGATTAAACATTGAACAGGCACTTCGTAGTTTTGAACTTGATCTAATCGATGCAGTCGGTTTTGGCTTGCAGCTAGAATATGACTTCTACACAGAGCTTGAGATACAGCCCTTAGCTCGTTATCACTTTAAAGTAGAGCAGGGGCCGATAGCTGCTTTGGACGGTCGATTTGTTGGCAAGACCTTGCTAGCGATAAAGTTAAGAGATTTTACTAATCCTCAGGTTTTGGGCGATGCAAAAATATTGATGCGCACAGTCATTGATGTTTATTTGCAAGGTAAGCCCTTAAAAAGCCGAGCCGTTATTAATAACATGATTAAATATTTATAAACATGGAAAAAAAACATATTTTATTGGGCGTCAATATCGATCACATTGCCACGCTGAGGCAAGCAAGGGGTACAGCATATCCTGAGCCTATTCAAGCTGCTCTGGTTGCTGAACAAGCGGGGGCAGATGGAATTACGGCACATTTGCGTGAAGATAGGCGGCATTTGCAAGATAGAGATCTTTTTTTATTAAAAGAATTAATTCATACTCGTTTGAATATGGAAATGGGAGTGACCGATGAAATGGTGGCTATTGCATTAAAGACTCTGCCTTATGCTTGCTGTTTGGTGCCTGAAAAACGAGAAGAATTAACCACTGAAGGTGGGCTAGATGTCGTTAGTAATTTAAAGCGAATGCAATGGGCTTGCGATGCTTTGAATAATGCAGGTATTGAAGTTTCGCTATTTATCGACCCTGAATTGGCGCAGATTGATGCCGCCGTTAAAGTTGGAGCCTCGGTTGTTGAGTTGCATACTGGTTGTTATGCGGATGCTAAGAATCCACAGCAACAGCGGGATGAATTAGAACGCCTCAAAATAGCTGCAAGCTATGCAAACAGCGCCGGCTTGCAGGTTAATGCCGGTCATGGTTTAAATTTTTATAATGTCGCTGCTATCTGTGCTATTCAAGAAATTGTTGAGCTTAATATTGGTCATGCCATTATTTCTCAAGCCTTATTTTCAGGCTTGGCTCAAGCCGTTAAAGATCTTAAACATATAATGAGGCAGGCAAGGGCAGAGGCTTATTATTTAAGTAATATAAAATGAATAATCTAACTATTAGGGATTTAGCTTATAGGTATCTACCCAAATAATTGTTAGCATTCCCTCGCGCGAACGATAACTTTGTGGTGAAGATCGTAGGGGCGTATTGCATACGCCCTTATAAAAAGCTCTATAACATTGGACTTTCAATGAATGGGCGTATGCAATACGCCCCTACGGTGATTTTTATCGTGTCCATGCCGATAAGAAACTTGTGTAGATACCTATGCTGGCAAGGGGAGGGCTAGGCTAGGGTAGTATTCAAGGTAAATGATATCGTTTTTGATGATTATGAAAAATACTTTCACAGTCTTTTATGCTCAAAAAGTCTTATTCCGACCTACGATTTAGGGTTCCACCTCTAGGCGCGTCTGATAGCTCTTTATATCAGCTTAGCATCAAGCATTTAAAAAAATGCTCAGAAAAAATTGATTTTCCAAAACATTGGGTTAAATTGGAGACATACCGTAATTTACAACACAAAGGTGAATACTATGTCTATACAGTCTGATTACAATAAAGTTAATGAAGATATTCTAGCTCCAACAAGTAGCCCAACTAAATCTATATTACTGGTCGTGGGATTTTTGGCGACAATTTTTTCAATTTTTGCTTTGCTTCCAATGTTATTCACTTTCTTATCTGAAGGCGATATTAGAGCTCCTTCAGAATTGCATCCAACAGATAGTGCCATTAGATTAAGCCTCCAAAGCTCTTCTTATGCACAGAATCCAATTGTTTTAGAAAAACAAACAGTTCCACCCAGAAAACATTACAACAACTTACCAATGGAATAATTTATTAACAATTTTAGTTGTATAGTCCACAATAATTATCAATTGAATGATAAAAGTTGTGTTCTTAATGTGATGCCTTTATTAAATCCCCCTCACTGCCATTAAAAAAAGCAAGCCATAAAATATTAATTTTTAGGGGCGTCATAATCGCCCCTAAAAACTATACTTAACATTGAACTTTCAATAATTTGACTTATGCGATACGTAGCAACGATATTTTTATCGTTGCTACGCACCACTTGGGAAACATGCGTATTAGTAGGTTTTAATCGTAACCTAGAGGTCGATCGTAATGTAGTGACAGGTCGCGAACTGTCACTACGATGTGAAATGTACCGATAATTTCGATTTTACTGGTGAAGTATAATGATCTAAAAAAACAGACCTTAGCTTATAAAGCATAGGTGTCTACACAAATAATTGTTAGCATTCCCATTCAAGAACGATAACATTATGGTGAAGACCGTATGGGCGTATTGCATACGCCCTTATAAAATAAGCTCTATAACATTGGACTTTCAATGTTGGGTGTATGCAATTTGCCCCTACGGTGTTTTTTTATCGTTTCCACGCCGATAAGAAACTTGTGTAGATACCTA
>CAIZMK010000191.1 GCA_903934035.1 uncultured Methylococcaceae bacterium | reverse complement strand
GATCGTTTATACAGTCCTGCAAAATTTTTAAAGTCTGTGCATGAGCGCTTGAATAGTGGAGGGCTATTATTAATAGCCTCTCCCTATACCTGGTTAACAGAGCATACTGAGCGCGAACAATGGTTAGGTGGCTTTAAGAAAAATGGCGAAAATTTCACTACATTGGATGGTTTAAAGGAAGTCCTGTCTGAGCATTTTGTTTTGAAGCAAGGTCCGCTAGAAGTTCCATTCGTTATTCGGGAAACAAAAAGAAAATTCCAACATAGTTTTTCAGAAGTCAGTATTTGGGAATACGTCAGGTAATAAAGTATCTTTTTGTCGGGTTTCTAGGCGACTTGATGGTAGGCGTTATAAAAGGTGCGCTTAGTCTGGCGAGGTAGATTGATGAATGAAAAAAATGAGGTTGTAGGACTGAAAATAAACAGTCCATAAAATGTTTGTAGTTATATTTTATAGTCTCATAGATCGATGGGAAGAATCTATCTCATTGGTTTACATCTAATGATTCTTTATTAATTTATAAGTCCTACCTAAAAAGAACATACAGCAGTGTATTGATATAACTCCTACCTAAACAGTCTATCAAGCCTCTAAATCAAACACCAATACTTCAGCTTTTTTGCCTATGCTTAGCTGAATTTGAGTCTCTTGTGCTAGGAATAATGCATCGCCACCACTAAGGTGTTGACCATTGACCTTTAATTCACCCTTAATTAAATGCACATAAGCTTTACGCTTAGGGTTTAATGGCAGCGTGGCGGCCTCATCACCCTCAAATAATCCTGAGTAAAGTTTGGCGTCGGCATGAATAAGCACGGAATCTTGCTCGCCAGTGTCTGAGGCGATTAAGCGTAATATGCCTTGTTTTTCTGTTGAGGGGATGGTCTTTTGTTCATAACTAGGTTTGATGTTTTGAACATTAGGTTCTATCCAAATTTGTAATAAATGCGTGTTTCGACCTTTAGCGTGATTAAATTCACTGTGCGTTACACCCCGCCCAGCGCTCATGCGTTGCACATCACCCGGTGGTATGGCTTTGATATTTCCCATGCTGTCTTCATGAGCCAGTTCACCGGAGACTACGTAGCTAATAATTTCCATATTGCGATGGCTATGCTCGCCAAAGCCCATGCCAGGTTCAATATAATCTTCATTAATTACTCGTAAATTACCCCAGCCCATATAGTTAGGGTCGTAATAATTGGCAAATGAAAAGGAATGGTAGCTTTTGAGCCAACCATGATTAGCATAGCCACGCTCAGCGGATTTTCTAAGTTTGATCATAATGGGTAGTCCTAATCAGTAAATTATGTTGGGTACGGACAGGTCGCGACCTGTCTCTACGGGTATAGCTATCTAAACATGTATCCTACTGCGTGTGAGCGATAAAAAATTCCGTAGGGGCGTATTGCATACGCCAAATATCGAAAGCTCAATGTTATCGTCCCTACGAACAATATAACGCCACGCTCGCCAAAATCATTTCATCACCACTGATTAAGAGGGTATCGGTACTTAGACAAACTGGGCAGAGCAAGCGATTGGCGGCTACTTCGGCTTGTGTGTTGCACTGAGGACAAAACACAACGACGGGTGATTGTTGAATAATTAATTCGGCACTCTCTGCGACTGTACCCGCTTTAAGCAGGCTAAAGGCTGTATCTAACAAGCTAGGTTCTATGCCTGATAGTTCGCCAATGTTGACGGTGATGCTTTCTACGGACTGAGTTTGATGTTGCGTTGCGATAGCGATCACTTGACTAAGTAAGTCGTCGCATAAAGATAATTCATGCAAGCAAGTCGTCCTCAGCAGACATTTGGTCTAGCAGTTCCCAACTAGATATAGCTTCATCTGCACTGATTTTTTGCAGTGCGTAACCCACATGAATTAAGACATGATCGCCCAGTTTGATGTCGTCGTCTTCTAGCAATAATAGGCTGACATCTCGCTCTATGCCTTTGGCAACGCAATGGGCATTATCGCCATCGATATGGGTAATTTGCATGGGGACGGCAAGGCACATAGGTAAACTCCGATTAACTAGCCGCTAAAAATCATTAACAGATGGTATTATCTTAATCTATAAACCTAATTTCATTTAAATCTTTATATGAATACTCTCAATAAGTTTCATGATACTCATATCAGTCTTGCTCATGGTAATGGTGGGCGTTTAATGCGCGAATTGATCGAGCAAGTTTTCGCTAAACATTTAAACAATGATTTACTGAGCACCGATTCTGATGCTGCGTTACTTCCTTTAGATTTATCGAACGGGGAGTTACTAATTAGTACCGATGGTTTTACTGTAGAGCCCTTGGAATTTCCTGGTGGAGATATTGGCAGTTTGGCGATACATGGTACGGTGAATGATTTGGCAGTATCAGGTGCAACGCCGTTGTATTTAACCTTAAATGCTTTTATTGAAGAAGGTTTAGAAATCGCCTTATTGGATAGGGTCGTGCAAAGCATGGCTAAAACTTGCGTAGAATGTGGGGTAAGGATTGTCGCCGGTGATACTAAAGTATTAAAACGCGGGCAGGGCGGTGGTATTTACTTTGCAACCACGGGTGTAGGTATTCGTAAAGCATACTTAAATCTAGGTTTGAACACTATTAAGCCCGGTGATGCGCTGTTATTAAGTGGCACTGCTGGCGATCATGGTACGGCTATTATGCTGGCGAGGGAACAATTCGGCTTAAGCGGGAGTTTACAGTCTGATGCGGCGAGTGTATTACCGATTACCCAAGTCTTGTTAGCAACGCCCGGTTTACGTTTTATGCGCGACCCGACTCGAGGTGGAATCGCAACGATTGCCCATGAAATAGCGCAGGCAACTTCTCTCAGCGTGCGTTTTTTTGAAACTCAAATCCCAATTAACGAACAAGTCAAGATGGTCGCTGAGTTATTAGGTTATGATCCTTTATATATGGCTTGTGAAGGCAGAGTGTTAGCGGTCATTGATCCTGATTATGCACAAACAGCCTTAGATAGCTTATATAAACTAGGCTATCAAGATGCTGCCATCATAGGTCGTATAGAAGCTGGCAACGGCTATGTATTCATTGAGACGGAACTAGGTGGCGAGCGAATTTTACAAGAATTGGAAGATGATCCTTTACCAAGGATTTGTTAGTAATGTTGTTTAGTAGGCCGGAATAAGGCTTTACTCGCTACACTTGGCTGGTCTTATTCAGGCCTACAGCTACAGAGTGTTATTTAAAGTAATGTAGGGTGGATAGGCTCCGCGCATCCACCTTGCTTATCCAGCTTATAAGTTATAATCATTTTCTTTTGAAGAATAAGAAAGCTAAACATATCCCAACTACGATACCCGGAATAACAAAGAAACTAACTTGTGTTTCTTCGGTGTTTTGTGTTCCTTTACGTAGAAATGGGTCTTTGGCTTCGTTGTAAACTGTTTCATTTTTCACTGTAAACGATTGCGCTCTATTTAATGGGGTGTCAAAGCCAATAGCGTTCGTTAAATTTTGCAACTTAAAATCAATCATTGAAGTAGAAGAAAATCCAGTAACTGGTATGCTTACCAGTAACAAAATGACTGATAAGAATAAAATTATTTTTTTGATCATATTTCCTCCGATCTGTAGAATCCCTCATAATGGGATTTATGAATTTGAAGACGGTATCAATATCACTTAATTTACTGAGATACAAGTAAGATGGTTGGGTGAGCGTTATTACACATGGCGCAAAGTTAATTACAAGAAGCATACAAATCATTGCACAAGCAAAGTAAAAACTAATCAATCACAATATAAGAGGCTAATACATGTATAAAATATTCGCGACCAAGCCATTAATATCTACACTGGTAACACTCGTTACTTTACTAATTAGCATTCAGATGGCTTCGGCTCAGGAGAAGTCGTTCTTAAACAGAACTATTCTGTTAGAAAATAAGGTTGAGCTTCCTAGTAATAACGTTAATGCCAAAATAATACGAGTCACATTTCCATTCGCCTTTAAAACCCCCTTGCATACCCATGAAGGGCCTGGGCCTCGTTATGTGGTCAAAGGTAAGTTTAAAGTTATTGAAGGTGGCAAAACCAATATTTACTCTGTCGGTGATGTGTTTTGGGAGTCGGGGGATTTAATGTCAGTAGAAAATGTTGGTGAAGATACGGCTGAATTAATCATTTTTGAGTTGGCACCTAATAAATAAATTAATCGGGCATTATTTGTGGCTACACAATTATCATTTCTATGAATACAGATCATTGGCTTGAAAGCTGGAAGCAAAACAAAATTGGATTTCATCAACATGAAATCAATGGCTACCTTAGCTCTTTTTGGAAACAATTAAACCTTGAGGGTCAATCTCGAGTATTCGTGCCGCTGTGCGGTAAGAGTCTCGACCTTTTATGGTTACGTCAGCAAGGCCATCATGTACTTGGCATAGAAATCAGCGCTATAGCGATACGCGATTTTTTTGTTGAAAATAAACTAAGCTTTAATCATCGACAACAAAATGATTTACAAATTTGGGAGGCGGATCAGTTAACTATATTGCAAGATGACTTTTTCAATTTAACAGCAAATCAGCTATTAGAGGTAGAAGGTGTTTTTGATCGGGCAGCATTGGTTGCCTTACCTATTCAGCTTCGTCAGAAGTATGTTCAACACTTAAAAAATATTTTGTCTAAGAAAGCTAGCATCTTACTGATTGCTTTTGAATATGATCAATCAAAAATGGAAGGTCCACCCTTTGCAGTTCATGAAGCTGAAATTCATGAACTCTATGGAGATAGTTATGAAATCAAACTATTATTGAATCAAGAGGCGCTAGATAATTACCCATCTTTTAGAAGTCGAGGTTTAAATGGTTTAGCAGAGAAGGTCTATTTACTGACACCTACGTTTAAATAACTGAGCGTCTAAATTATTTTAGACGCTATTCAAGGATAAAAATAAAATTTAATGCCAGCCGCCGTATTGGGTGGTTGGATCGCCTTTCCATCCGGTTGAGGTCTTATTAGAGTCGGGTACGTGGACTGTTTCTTCGGCAGCTCGAACCATATTGGCTTTGCTATATCCGCCCATCGCTTTGGCAGCTTTTACAATGGCCGTTGTTGTTGGATTAATCTGATATTTTGTAATTTTGTCATCGATGACGGCAACGCTTAATTGCTCAGAATTCGCCTCAGAAATTGCTGTTAACAATATAGGCAATTCGGTATTGGCTGGAATGTTTACACGAAAGTGACCATTCTCTAATACTGTATCAGTAATAAACCGGCCACTATCGTTGGTTACTTTAAGCGTACCCATTTTAATATTAGTTTTATTATTACTGACTATGCCTTCTAAAGTAGTCAGTTGCGTATATTTTTTAAGTTCATGAGGAAAAGCTTTTGCCTGTTTTTGCTTATCATCGCAGCCTATAATTATAAAACTGCTCAACATTATTAGTAATAATGGTTTTATTAATTGATGTTTCATCTCTATCTCCATTAATTAACGGTTATTTTTTTAACTAGCCTACGGCTCAATGCTAATAAGCTAAGATTCTATTTTATGCTTTTTGCGTTTACGCCAAAAGGTTGCTCGGCTCATTCCAGCATACTGTGCAGCGGTTTCTAAATGCCCTCCAGAAATATTTAAGGCTTCTCGGATTAACTCAGCTTCATCTTGGTGTTTGGGGCGTTTTAGCGGCACTAAGTTATCTATTTTTGATGATAGTGTAGATTCACGAAATTCAGGTGGTAAGTCTTCTACGCCTAATTCATTGCTACGCCCTACTGCATAAGCATATTCAATGACATTGATGAGTTCACGGACATTGCCTGGCCATTTATAGTCCAGTAAACAGCGCATCGCTTCAGGTGAAATGCTATCAATATGGCGGCGGCTATGAAGATTGTGTTTATTAATGCGGTGCCAGAGTAGTAAGTTGACATCCAAGCGTCGATCTCTGAGTGGAGGTAGAAATATCGGTACTACTCGTAAACGATACATTAAATCCTCACGAAAGCGACCGGCCTTAACTTCTTCACGCAATGAACGGTGAGTAGCCGCGATAATGCGCACATCGACTTTTATGGCTTCATGACCACCGACCGGTATAAAGCTTTGTTCTTGAAGGACTCGTAATAACTTGGATTGCAGTTCTAAAGGCAGTTCGGCAACTTCATCAAGAAATAGAGTGCCACCATTGGCACGTTGAAATAAACCCTCATGGTTCTTTATTGCGCCAGTAAAAGCGCCTTTTACATGGCCGAATAATTCGCTCTCCAATAAGTTTGGAGTAAGTGCGGCGCAGTTGATGGCTAAGAATTGATGGTCGCGTCGTAAGCTTTCCAAATGTAAGGCGTGAGCTACTAATTCTTTGCCAGTGCCTGATTCGCCACGAATTAATACCGTTGCTTCAGTTTCAGAGACATTGCGTATGATTTTGATAGACTCCCGCATGATAGGATCTTGCGTCAAGATGCCATGAAAGCTAGTGATGTCTTCTTGTTTGCTGATGATAGGGTTGGATGTATTTTGTGGTTTTAAAAGGATTAATGCGCCAGCGTATTGGTTATCAGCATCTACAAAACTGTGTGTAGATTGATTACAGATTATGGATGTGTGATCTTTTTTGATTAATTTGACTGATTGTTCATTATCAAAAGTTAACTTAGTGTGTGGTTTATCACTAATCAGTATTTCAGTGTACGATTTGCCTAGCACTTCCTTAGATAACCAGCCTAATAATTTCTCAGCTCCATTACTCCAATAAAGTATGTTGCCATTAACATCGACAGCAAGCACTGCTGCTGTATCGATCAGATTGGTGAGCGCGTTAATAACTTGGTCAGAGCCTAAGTGGTTTAACCAGTGATTAAAGGAGTTTGAAGGTAGGTTCATGTGTAGGGTTTTTATGTTTCATAATGTTGCGTAGCGTATCACAAATGTTTCATTGTTTCATTATGAAACTTGGGGTTATGGCTTTAGAGCTAATAAAAACAGTAAAAATCAATCAGGTTAAAATTGGCATGTTGCTTGCTTTAGGTTAATTAATGATTTTTCATCTACAAATTAGATAAGGCTGTTGTTATGAATACTGAACGTATAGTTAGAATTGTCGCTGGATTTTTTATATTAATGTCCTTAATCCTTGGTGTACAGGATAGCCCGCTGTTTCAGAATAGCAACTGGCTCTGGTTTACGGTATTCGTAGGCTTCAATCTTTTTCAGAGTGGCTTTAGTCAGTTTTGTCCACTGGAAATAATCCTGAAAAAGCTGGGTATCAAAGAAAGCCACGGTTGCTAATAGCGGCTATAACGCAATTAAATTCTAAAGGGGGTATTAACATGGCAAAAATAGTTATCATAGGTGCTGGCATCGGTGGTGTACCGATGGCGTTTGAAATGAAAGAAATGGCGCGTAAAGAAGATGAAGTGGTGGTGATCGCTGATACACCGACTTTTCATTTTGTGCCATCAAATCCTTGGGTAGGTGTTAATTGGCGTAAACCTGAAGATATCAAAGTAGAGCTTGCGCCGGTCTTCAAAAAGAAAAAGATTACCTTCATTCAACAACAAGCTACACGAATCCATCCTGAGAACAGTCAAGTCGAAATCGCTGATGGCTCATTAGTGGATTACGATTTCTTAATTATCGCCACCGGCCCAAAGCTTGCTTTTGATGAAATAGCGGGTCTTGGTCCTAAGGGTTATACACAATCAGTCTGTCATGTTGATCATGCTGGTGAATCGGGTGAGTTTTGGGATAAATTTGTCGCAGATCCTGGCCCAATTATTATTGGAGCAGTGCAGGGTGCTTCTTGTTTTGGTCCTGCTTATGAATATATGTTTATCGCCGAAACTGATCTACGTAAACGTAAGATTCGTGATCAAGTAAAAATGACTTATGTGACTTCTGAACCTTTTATTGGACACTTAGGTTTAGGTGGCGTGGGTGATACCAAAGGCATGTTAGAAAGCGAATTACGAAATAAACATATCGATTGGATTTGTAATGCTAAGGTTGACAAGATCGAAGATGGCATGATGTATGTCACTGAAGTCGATGAAAATGGTGTCGAAAAAAAGAAGCACGAACTTCCCTTTAAACACAGTATGATGCTACCTGCTTTTAAGGGCGTTGATGCTTTGATGGGTATTGAGCATTTAGTTAATCCCCGTGGCTTTGTATTAGTTGATGAACATCAACGTAATCAAACTTATAAAAATATCTATTCGGTGGGCGTTTGTATTGCTATTCCACCGCTTTCGCAGACACCTGTTCCAACAGGAACGCCAAAAACTGGCTACATGATTGAGTCGATGGTGACTGCAACTGCGCATAATATCCGTGAAGAATTAGATGGTGGTCAACCTAGTCACAAAGGTACTTGGAATGCTTTATGTTTGGCTGATTTTGGTGACTCTGGTGTAGCTTTCTTAGCGATGCCACAAATTCCACCTCGTAACGTGCAATGGGCTTCAAAAGGACGATGGGTGCATTTGGCTAAAATTGCTTACGAAAAATATTTTATGCGTAAAGTCCGTAAAGGGCTTGGCGAACCATTTTATGAGCGTTTGCCACTTAAGTTTATGGGTATTATGCGTCTTAAGCATAAGCCTAAAGTTTAAAGCTTAATTACGTTGGTCATTGCGTCGGGTTACGTTATCGCTAACCCGACCTACAAAAAATCTTAGCGACAATGTTGATTCGTGTTAAAGAGGACTAAATCTTAAATGAGACCATTATCTATTCGGATTTTGCTGACGGCCTGTACCTTATTGGTGGTTTTGAACAATATGGCTGTTGCAGAAACTAATCCGCCTCTTTACACACTTGCTCAAACCATTGATACAGCGCTAGCTAATAATCCAGAGCTGAATATCATGCAGGCGCGTATAGAGCAGGCGGATGCGCAATTAGGTCAATCGTTAGCTATTTTTTACCCGCAAATTAAAACTAGCTTGTCCTATCAATATAGTAATAATCCGGCTCAGGTCTTTGCGATGCTGATTTCTCAGCGACGACTTAATATGGCGGGCACTGATTTTAACCATCCAGGCTTTGCCGAGGATTATCGCCCGCAGGTGACAGCTAGTTATTCTCTATTTCGCGGCGGGCAAGATTATTATCAAAGTCAGGCTGCGCAATTAGGTATTGAAACCTCTGAGCTGGAAAAATCTGCGACCCGAAATCGTTTGCTAAGTAATGTCACTGCCGCTTTTTATGGTGAGTTGGCAGCCATTGATAGTCGTAAAATGAGTTTACGCACCATTGAAGCGGTACAAAGCGAGTTAGAACAATCTCGTGCGCGTTTTAATGCCGGTGCTTTGCTCAAGTCTGATGTGCTGTCTTTAGAAGTGCAATTAGCCGAAGCTCAAGAGGCTGATATTCAAGCCGCTAATGCTATCGAAATTGCTCACAATATGTTGAAAACTTTATTGGGCTTCTCGGTTACTGATGCCTACGCGATTAATGTCACTTTGGAATCCCAGTTACCTCAAGCTTCTGAAAGCTTTAGTGAGTTATTGGCTAAAGCGTTGAGCAGTCATCCTGAATTAAAGGCTGCTGAAAAAAGGGTACTAATAGCCGAGAAACAAGTCGCTGCGGCCAAAGGTGCGTACTTGCCAAGAGCTGATGCCTTTGTGAATTATGGTTCTGATAGTAAAAGCTTAACGTACAACAGTAACCAAGATAATCTCACTGCTGGGGTGATGGTCGAAATGGATATTTTTACCGGCTTTTCTACTCAAGAAAAGATTAAAAAAGCGCAGCATGAGCTGACCATGGCTATTGAAACAGCAAGACAAACGAGTTTGCGTATCGAAAATCAACTTAAAACAGCTCAACTCAGATTACAAGAAGCTTTAAGTCGTGCAAAAGTGAGTGCTTTGGCTGTGCAAGCTTCTGAAGAAGCGTTACGCTTAGTTAAAGAACAACATCAGGCCGGTGTAGTCACAGTCACTCGTTATATTGATGCAGAAGTCGCTCGCGATAAAGCCCAGACACGACAAATTAACAGCCGTTACGATGCCTTGCGAGCGGATGCAGAACTTAAACAAGCCATCGGTTTTTGGCAATAACAGGATTTACATATCATGGATAATCGTTCAATTTCGCGACTACCTAAAGGTTTGATACCCATTGCGGCGATTAGCACCTTAGTGCTAGTGATTTTGTTTGCGCTGGGTGTGCTCGGTGGT
>CAIZMK010000190.1 GCA_903934035.1 uncultured Methylococcaceae bacterium | reverse complement strand
TATTCTTTTTATTTCCCCTATTTAGTTATAGGTATCTACACAAGTAAAAGCAGCGTCATTTAAGGGCTACCCACTTAACACGGGACAGTTGTAGGTCAGGCATTCATGCACGACAATGACGACTATTGAATGCCATTGCCTGCATTTAGAAGAACTCTGGCTTAATGCTGGGATTCGTACCTCATCCCAGCAATCGGAGGAGATTGGGTCTATTTAAAATAATCATGAAATAACAGTAACATATCACACAATAAATCCCCCTCGATCCCCCTTTTACAAAGGGGGAGGCTAAAATCATAATACTTTCACAGCCTCTGTCGCTACATCCCAGCATTTAGGGCCAAAACAAAAGGAGGAAAGAGCTGAGATTTACATTAGCTCCTGCCCAGTGTTATAAGATGCGCCTCACTGCCGTTCAGCACATCCTATAATTTGAACACTTACCAACAAACGTTACTAAAGACCAATCGGTAGTTCATCCATTAAGGCAATTTGCTCACGTAACTCAATGATTCTATCTTGCCAATATCTAGGGCTATTAAACCAAGGAAAAGCCATAGGGAAGGCGGGGTCATCCCAGCGTTTTGCAATCCATGCAGAATAATGTAGCAATCGTAAGGTACGCAATGCTTCTAATAGATGCAATTCCATGACATTAAAATCATAGAATACTTTATAGCCATCAAGTAAATATTTAAGCTGAAAACTCATCTCCTCACGATCACCTGAGAGCAGCATCCATAAATCCTGTATGGCTGGCCCCATTCGACTATCATCAAAATCTACAAAATGAGGGCCGTCATCGGTCCATAAAATATTACCGGGGTAACAATCGCCATGTAGCCTTAGGTTTTTTACTTTACCAGCACGTTCAAAGCAGCGCTTTACCGCCTCTAAGGCATGAGCACTAGTCGTGCTGTAAGCATTGATTAGATCAGCAGGAATGAAACCATGTTTAAGCAAATAATCTCTAGGCTCATCGCCAAAGTTAATCACACTTAAGCTTGGGCGCGCATTAAAAGGTTTTGTTGCGCCTACGGCATGTATACGGCCTATAAAACGACCCATCCATTCCAGTTTGTCACGACTATCAATTTCAGGAACACGTCCGCCTTGCTTAGGAAATACCGAAAACCGAAAACCATCAAGGTGATTAAGTGTCTGCGTTCCGATTAACCTTAAAGGCGGGACTACGGGTATTTCATTGTCAGCTAAATCTTCAATAAAACGATGCTCTTCTAAGATGGCATCATCAGTCCAGCGCGAAGGTCGGTAAAATTTGGTGACTACGGTCGCTGCGTTTTCTATGCCCACCTGATAAACACGGTTTTCATAACTATTAAGCGCAAGTAAACGACCGTCACTAGAAAGCCCAACGTTAGTCATAGCGTTAAGAACAAGGTCAGGGCTTAAAGCTGAAAAAGGAGTTAAATGTGTATTCATGGTTTCATTGTAACGTTGAATACATTTTTTAATGCAGATAATTCATTGAATAATTCAGAAAAAATATGTCGATCATAATATAGGGGCCGATCGTAATGTTGGGACAGGTAGCGACTTGTCCCTACAGTGTGAAAATACCGATAATGAAATTTTTACTAGTGTAGATACCTATGCACTTAAGGCATAGGTATCTACACTAGTGTCTTATCGGCGTGGAAACGATAAAAAAACACAGTAGGGGCGTATTGCATACGCCCAACATTGAAAGTCTATATGTTATAGAGCTTATTTTATAAGGGTGTATGCAATACGCCCCTACGATCTTCACCACAATGTTATCGTTCTTGCGTGGGAAGGCTAACAATTATTTGTGTAGATA
>CAIZMK010000189.1 GCA_903934035.1 uncultured Methylococcaceae bacterium | reverse complement strand
TTAGCAGCCGCTTCCATAATCGCGTCATTGCCATGAATAGTGGCTAGATCAACGCCTTTACTGCTTAAAGCTTTAATAGCTCGACCTACTGTTGCAGGTACATCAAAAAACTTCAAATCAACAAACACTTTTTTGTTGTGTTGTTTGAGCCATTCAATAAAACCAAAATAATCACCTGACATAAATAACTCCATGCCCACTTTGTAGAAAATAACAGAGTCGCCGAGTTCTTCAACTAAGGCCATCGCTTCGGGGATGCTAGGAACATCCAAAGCCATAATTAAACGTTCGCGGACAGGAATGGGTTTGTTTGATATAAAAGACATAGTGTAATAATTATTGAAATTAGTTAATGAGCAACACGTAAATGTGTGCCTTGAAGTTATTGAGTTTTTAATCCAGCTTTATTCCAAGCGATTAAGCCACCTTCCATATTTTGGACATGATTAAATCCTGCTGACTTTAGAATATCTAGGGCTTTTGCAGAGCGTGCGCCAGAACGACATTGTGTGATAATAGCGCTATTTTTATAAGACTGAAGTTCAGGTAAACGACTGTTTAATTGCGCTAGGGGTATGTGTATTGCGCCAGGTATATGTACAGAATTCCATTCATTGTCTTCACGTACATCAATAATGATTGCTTTTTTTTCAGCAGCTAAGGCTGAAGCATCTTGGGGTGATATTAATTCGAGGTTATCAGTTCCTGCTTTAACCGCATTACAACTTAACAGGGATATGATGAAGCTTAAGCGGCAATATTTTAAAAAGTTTCTCATATTATCCTCAAATTATTGAACTAAACGAATGGGCAGTAATGTTATCATCACCAGCCGTAACACTGATAGAAAGCAATATCTTACAGTAACTTGCTTTTACATTGAATCAATTTTCACAATTTTAACTTAATACAAACATTATGAACTCAACATTAGTACAAATGACGCTGTTAATGGCTAGCGGAGTTATTTGGCGTTTGCTAAAACCCGCAGGATTAGAAGCCGAACAAACTCGTACCGTTTTAACGACTTTTGTTTATTATTTGTTATTACCCGCGATGGTCTTAGATGTACTGTGGACGGCTAACATAGGCATACAATCTTTTCAGTTTAGCTTGTTGGGTATTAGCAGTATTGGTTTTGCAATACTCTGTATTTGGGTGGTTGGTACTGTATTTAAGTTTGAACATAAACGTCTAGGTGCCATGATACTTGCGGCTGCTTTCCCCAATGTAACTTATCTGGGCTTGCCAGTTTTAGAGCAAACCTTTGGGCGTTGGGCGCGTTCAGTGGCGATACAAATGGATTTGTTCGCAACTGCCCCGTTTTTATTTACCATTGGCATTATGATAGTTCGGCATTATGGTGTTGATGAATCTGAAAAGCCCAAATCAACGTTGTCGTTTCTGAATGCCCCACCTTTTTGGGCGGCTGCCTTAGCAGTGTTGCTCAATCTAAATGCTGTTATTGCACCTGATTGGTTATTGGGTACCTTACAAAAACTATCCTCAGCTGTCGTACCTTTAATGTTGTTTTCTTTAGGATTAGCGTTAAGTTGGAAGGCTATTAAAATTAAAAACATCCCTTATGTATTGCCTGTTGTTTTAATTAAAATACTCATCATGCCCTTATTTGCAGCGATATTCGCCAGTTACTTACCCATGTCAGGGCAATTTAAAGCTGCAGCAGTCATGGATATGGCCATGCCGAGTATGGTTTTGGGTGTGGTTTTTTGTGATCGTTATAAATTAGATAGTGCCTTGTATGCCATGACGGTAACGGTGACTACCGCCTTAAGTTTAGTATCATTACCGCTTTGGCATCAGGGTCTGATTAATGAGTTTTTAAAATGAAGCTATTACTAGAAATATTCTCTCAAGGTGAAGAGTTAGTTACAGGTCAAATAGTTGATACTAATGCTGCTTGGTTATCGCAACAAGCAGTGGCGCTTGGTTTTAGAGTCGCTAGACATACTGCCGTTGGCGACAATCTGTCTGAGTTAATTGCCTTATTACACGATATTGCTCAGCGAGCCGATTGTTGTATTTGTACCGGTGGTTTAGGGCCTACAACTGATGATTTAACTGCTTTGGCGGTTTCTGAAGCGTTTAATATTCCCTTACTATTTGATGAGCAAGCTTATGAACAAATAGCTCAATTTTTTGCTAACCGACAGCGAGAAATGCCTGCGTCAAATCGTAAGCAAGCCATGCTTCCGAAAGGCGCTGAACGACTCGATAATCATTGGGGAACTGCGCCAGGCTTTTCAATAAAGTTAGGTCGATGCTGGTTTGTTTTTTTACCCGGCGTGCCTATGGAAATGAAGCAAATGTTTCAGGGGCAGATTCTACCTTCATTCCCACAGCGTTTTTTCTTAAAGCCTAGCTTATTAATTACCTTTAAGACTTTTGGGGCAGGGGAGTCTGCTTTACAGGAATTTATTAACACTATAGAAATCTCGCCGTTAGTAGAACTGGGTTTTCGTGCCGGCACTGACGATGTACATATAAAATTACTGTTCCCTGCTGATTATCCTAAGCAGGACATGCAATCTTTAATTGCTGAATTTTCCCAGCGCTTAGGTGATTTTGTCTTTGCTATTGATGGCTTAGGTGAAGAAACAGGCGACCTAGTTTATGAAATAGATAAATTAATGAAAGCTCGGAATGTTACTTTAGGCGTCATAGAAACACTTAGTCATGGTTTACTCGCAGCAAAATGTATGGGTTGTGATTGGTTGCTCAGCTCAAGTTATCAACACTATGATATGGGCTCTGAAGCCATCATCGATGTAATGGCGGTCGCTGAAACTATGGCTTATGAGTACAAAAAAAACTCTGTTACAGATTATGTTTTACTGCAGTTTTATACCGGTGATAAAGACAGTTTACACAGTAAAGAAAAATCGATAGAAATGTATGTCGTTTTGTTAACAGATACTGGTTTACACAAAACGCGTCATTTAATCGCAGGACCTATTCAACGCAAGCAAAATCAAGCGGCTTTATTATCGCTAGATTTATTGAGGCGATATTTGAGTGCTAAGTGATACATAAATAAGATACAAGGCTAAAAGTTCAAGGCAAAAACCTTTATGGCCATAGTTGCACTACTGATTTAAAACTCAATCGATGCTATGAAAGTATTGTTGTGTTCGAGGCTAAAGAGACTGTGAAAGTATTATGATTTTAGCTTCCCCCTTTGTAAAAGGGGGATCGAGGGGGATTTTTAAAATTATAGATTACTGATATTTAATGATTATTTTTAATAGACCCAATATCCCCTAACCCCTCTTTGCTAAAGAGGGTAAAATAAAAAGAATACTTTCACAGTCTCTAAAGCTTCTCCCGCATTATATAAAAACAAAGACTTATCGGAGTTTGTAATCCCGATTGAAACGTTTGAGTGCTTGAATAATTTACAAAAAGATAAACGTTAGGGACGGGGTTATAAACCGCGTCCCGCTTAGAACAGATTGCTGTTATGGGTTAGCCCAGTAGGCCGGAATAAGACTTTTTGAGCGCAAGCGAGGAAAGCGTTTCCGGCATCGGTAGGGCTCCCATGCC
>CAIZMK010000188.1 GCA_903934035.1 uncultured Methylococcaceae bacterium | reverse complement strand
CAAGCTTAGTGAAAGTTTTGCTTTTAAAATTATCAGGAAAAGGTTGCCTTAGAAAAAGAAGGACCTCTTGGAACGTAGCCGTAGTACCGCGAATGCCAGCCCATGCACCAAAAGCATTCTGCAATATAGGTAACAATCTCTGAGCTCCAAGTGCTAAAGCACCCAAAATAGGAATTGCGCTAGTTATTCCGCCAGTCTTCTGTGTTAAAAGAAAAGATATAGCCGCAATCAATATCATCCCGAGAGCTTCAACAACATAACGTGGACTATGCCCAATAAAATGATTGTCGCCTATAGCCCTTCTTAGCGGGTAATCTGCATTTTTATATACTTCACAATATGCAGATTGAGTGTTATCAATTAAGACATCACGAATTCCACCCAAACCTTCTTGTAAGCATTTTAGTACTCGTGTGCTTTCATTGGCGATTAGTGTACTATTACGAAGTAATCTAGTTCGAGTAATGTTAATTATGCAGGCATAAATAAATGCAAGACTTGCAAAAACAGAAAGTGCAATAATAGGACTAATAACTAACAAAGTTATTAGAACTGTCATTAGAATAATTGAAGAGCTAAGAAGGTTAAGGACCATCATTATCAAGTAAGTTACCCGCTCAGTTTTATTGGTAATAGCATCTATTACTTCACTACTATTACGATTAACATGCGTAATGTATGATTGATAAAGAGTTCGTTGATAAATCTCAACACTCAATTCCGAACCGACCCCGTAAGAAAATCGTGTGGAAGCCCAAAGTAGTAACAGTCGAATGAATCCTGCAAAAAAAGCAGCGCATCCAAACAACATCGTCATCGGTAATAAAAGATCACTTGGGGACTTGGCATGGATAAGATGAATTAAGAATTGAGCTTGCGAATAGTTAAACAGTTTCTCGGGATTAATAAGTACACTTAAAAATGGAAGGATAGAACCTATACTTAAAATTTCAGCAAATGACGCAATAACCATTAATATTACTAGTACTAAGAATTGCAAGCGTCTTCTATTAGTTATGTTGCCCCAAAATTGACTTAGTAAGAAGATAACTGATGGTAATTTAGTCTCTGACATTTATGAATTCCACAGCGCTTAAGCTATTGATAAATTTATTGATTCTATCATTTAAATTGGTGTTTAAGGTTTTTGGAACGGATGCTAATTTACATGCAGATGAAATGCATTTTAACGATATAGTAAAATTTGCAGATGTATAGACTACAACTTCTCGTATATCTTTATTTATTTTGTAATTAGCATCAAATCTATAATTTTTACTCTTAAACAAAATATTGATAGGGGTATATATCCATCTATTAATTCTGTTCAAAATTCTTATGAATATTTTTAGCATTGTCATTTCTTTATAAGTTTAGATTAAAGGGGGAATTTAAAATTTTATTGGACCGAAGCGGGACGGGGTTTGCAACTCCGTCCCTCACGTTTTATGACGCCCGGACTAGTGGGCAATTGTATCAAAAAGATACTTGCAGGCATGTTTCTTTCAACAAAGTTCACATTCATGGTGTAAAGATAACAGCAACATCAAACGTTTGGGACGGGGTTATAAACCGCGTCCCGCGTGGATTGTGTTTAAGCATGGGATTCTGGATCGATCTCGCGCATGATTTCCAACGCCCACGGATTGATGCCGCCGTAGTGCTTGATCAATTTCCCTCCACTGGTGCGGAACAAAAGCCTAGCCGAAGCATTATCCTCTGAGTTGTCGTAAATGTAGGCGCGGTCGGCGATACGTGCTGCCACCAAGCAATTTGCCAACGAACGTGTATAGCGAGCTATGATTTTGCTAATGGGCACATCGTGCCCACCTTCCATGACGCGTAGCGCTACGCGCTTGGCATTGATGGCGGGATTGTCTGTGCCCACAAAAAACAACCGGACAAAAAAACCTGCCCGCTTCGCTCGCTGGATAAATTCGACTTTGTCTGGCATCGATAGCACCGTTTCAAAGGCCAGACTACGTCCCTCAAGCACACATCGCTCTCTTTTTTCTTTGGCAAGGATAGCTGCCCGAAGAACGGCATCCGGTGCATTCCAGTCTCCAAATTCGTCGCGGGCGATGTAGTCGGGGTTTACATATTCACACCCACCCATCCACTCGTGCCGTAGCAACTGCTCGGTGATGGATGTCTTGCCTGCACCATTAGGACCTGCGACAACGATCAAACGCGGAGCATCACTCATTCTGCAGTGCTCGATCTATTGGCAATAATGAGGTCTTCACGCAGGCGTTGCATAAGGACTACCCGCGCCAGTTCGGCACGCCTGTTTGCCTCGATCGCCACTGCGTTCATTAACGCTTCAAGTTGCTCATCTGAAGGCTCATGCTCGATATCATTCAAATCAAACTGCGCAGTTTGCATAATTTTTCCTCCTAAGTTGTTTTGATGACTTGGGGCTGTTTGCAAAACAAACCCTTACTGGTTGTCAGACCCATATATTTAATGCCATAAATAATGTGGGTCAGCCCCCCTTTACTTTCAAACCTCGGTTACGGGTGAAAAATCTGTATGGTTCAGTTTATCTACCAACAATATGGCATTCATCTCTTCTATAAGGCCTTCAAGTGAAGTCATACTGGGCAGATAACCAAAATCTGCCGTTCTTGTATTGCGCGAATAGTAATGAGGCTTGCTGCCGGTTGCATTGATAGCAATAGCTGTCGCTATAGTTTCGTACTGTAGTCCATATTTATCCTGCATTGTAGCCAAGAGAGTCGGCTTGTCAATCGGTGCTTTACTGTAACAATCAACCACGGCATTGGTTGCCGGTGACGTTAATAACGCAATCACCAATTGAAAAAAATCAGAAGGATGAATAAAGTCTCGCACTATATAATCTGAAGATGTTTTTAGTACGGTTTTATCGCGAATCGCGCGTAGTATATCTGTAATTAAAAAGCGCGCGGAAATATCTTGGGTGCGACTGAAATAATTAAACACTCGAATATCGATAATGGGCCATTCAGGATGCGAACGGTGTCGACATTCTGCATGTAATTTGGCGACGGCATACCACTCTTGTGGCTGCAGATTATTAATGGCAACCGTCGCCTTAGTGTTTTCATCAACCGCTACTTCAAAACTTGAGCCATAAGCAGCCCCGCTACTTAAAAAGATATAACGACATAGCGGATGTTGCTCTAAATAACTCAAGGCCAGTTGATCGTATTTTAATGTGACGTCAAAAATTGATGCGCCCATTGCCGCGGCTTGAGCCGGATCACCTACGCCTACAAAATTTAAGATAGCATCAAAATGCGCATCTGTACTGAAAGCATCGAAATCTTTGACAGCGTATTGACCCGACAAACCCACGCTGGCTAACCACTGCATTACGATCTCAGGTCTGCGGGCAAAAAGGACTAACTCATGATTGTCTTGTTTGGAAAAGGCTACTATCAAATCTTTTGCGATTTGGCTGGTGGCTCCGAGGATGGCTATATGCATTATTTTGGTATCTCTACATTTGTCATCGAAAAATAGCCGCCCGTTTTTGAAGCACCGCGAAATTCAATGTTTTTAGCTTCTTTAAGTTTCTTAAGCCAGCGTTCAACAGTCCGTAGGGGTAAATTAAGCCCTTTAGCAATGTCACTAGCTCGTTGACCGGGGTGTAATTGTATATAAATGAGTAAATCGGTTACACCGCCAATTACACCGCCACTTACACCGCCATTTTCTTTAATAAGATTATCTTGAGCATTATTGAATGGTTTTTTAAAAACGGTTACGGCCATCCCGCCCTGCGTTGCTTCGTACTCCGGTTCTGGCAAGCCATAAGCAACAAAAGTTTCGATTGCCCGGCGCACGCCACTGCCGTATTTCTCGATAAGATCCAGCTCTTTAAAGATTGAGGCGATCTGCTTGTTGCGCAAATGTGATTTGTAGTTGCCCGATTTAATCTTTTCAACCGTCAAGTCTTCAAGCAAAGCGCCGGGATTGAAAAATTCGATGCGTTCGTCAAAAACTTTAATGGTTGAGTCATTGGCACTGCGATAATCACGATGGACAATCATATTAATGACGATTTCGCGAATGGCATCCATAGGATAATCCCAACGCTCTTCACGTTTTGGGTTACCGGTAATGATATAGGCTTTGTTCGTGTGCTTATGAATAAAATCCATAATCCTAGTCGCTTGTTCAATCAATGAATCTTTACTGGTAATACTGTCTTTGATGACAGGGCAATCGCGCTTAAATCACTCCTAGTATACGAAGCAAATAATCATTATCCCATCCAGCTTTTAATCTCTTGATCTTAACTCCGACCTTAGATGTTTTTTCAATCTTAATCAGATTCAGGGCAATGTGTCGAATCACT
>CAIZMK010000187.1 GCA_903934035.1 uncultured Methylococcaceae bacterium | reverse complement strand
TTGAAATGCTTGAAAGTTATCTTCAAGATTAAGGATAACGATAAACTCATCGCCGCCTAAACGTCCTAAGGTGTCATTTTTACGGATTGCCATTTGCATGTTTTTACTAATTGCTATTAAAAATTCATCGCCTACATCGTGACCATAGTTATCATTAATGGCTTTAAAACCATCTAAGTCAATAAAAGCGATGGCTAGGTTTTGTGGTTTGCGATTATTTTCTAATACCAATTGCTCAAGTCGATCACGTAGTAATAAACGATTTGGTAGGCCAGTTAGGCTATCGTAATAAGCAAAATTTTCCAGTTGTTGTTGCTGCTTTTTGGCTTCTGTAATGTCGGTAATCATTGATAGATAGCGCTCGACTTCATTGTGGCTATTTTTAATGACTGAAATGGAATGTAAGCCCGGACTATTAATAACATTTTTATAGTTATTTAAGATTTCACCGCTCCAAAAACCCTTTTCATGCAAGGAGCTCCATAGCGTTGAATAAAACTCATCATTATGAGCTCCAGACTTAAAGATGTTGGGCTTTTTGCCATATAATTCGTCACGACTATAGCCGCTCATGACCAAAAAGGCGGCATTACAACTGATAATGTTGTTGTCTTTGTCGGTAATAAAAATACCATCGCGACTATGACTGTAGACATTTTCAGCGAGTTTAGATTGGGTGTCATTTTTTGATTTATCTATGACTAGCCCAGCTAAATTGACTAATTCTTTAATCGCCTCTATTAGTTTAGCGTCTGGCAAAATGGGATTCTGAAGATAAATAGCCAAGGTGCCCAATATCTGCCCTGAGCTAGATTTAATGGTTTGCGACCAACAGGCTCGATAAGGCATTCTTTGTGTGAATTCTCTAAAAGCTAACCAATTGGGATGGCTGTGAATATCCTCAATAAATATCGATTCACCACTAAAAGCCGCTGCACCGCAACAACCTACCTCAGGGCCAATCGCAAGTCCATCAATGGCTAGGTTATAAAAATCAGGTAAGCTGGGTGCGGCAACAAGATTTAAGTGCTGCTCTTTATCACTCAGCAATAAAATACTACAGGCTATATTAGGCACTATGGATTCTATATCCGTACACAAAACTCGAAGTATGTCCGGCAAGGTCTCGTTATTAGCTAGCATACTTAATATCTTATTGCGGCGTTGCTCGCGCTGCTCTAATAATTTTCTAGTATTGATTTCTTTATTTAAGTGGATGATCCAGCCGCTAATAACGAGACATAAAATGATAGCCGTTAAACCTATCAACTTTGTTACTAAGGCTTTATTAAAACCCCGATCATTTTGTAAACTCAAATAATGGCTGACTAAATCATCAATTTGTTGTTGATCAATAGTCAGGCTGGCTTTATAGATAATCGCTGAAAGTTCTGGGAGTTGCTTGTTAATCGCGATAGTACGATCACTACGATAATCAGTTTGGCCTGCAACTTTTATATTGCTTAAGTTTTCTTTCTTAAGCAAATAATTGGTTGCTGCAATATCACCTATATAAGCATCGGCTTGCTGTGCATCTAGGCGTCTTAATGCCGACAACGAATTTTCAACCTCAAGAATTTTAATCGCAGTATAGTCGCGCTTTAGCCATTCTTCAATGGCATAGCCTTTTTCAACGGCAATGACTTTGCCGTTTAATTGTTCTAAGTTGGTAAAAAGTTGTTGCCCTGTATTAAATATGACATTACGTGAACTGATGTAGGGCTTAAGAAAGTTTAAAAACTGTGAGCGCTGTTCGGTGATCAACACACTGGTCAGCATATCTAATTCACCCTGTTTAATGCTCTCGAAAATTTCAACTACATTAGTGCCTTGCTTAATTATTTTAAATTGGACGCCGAGTTTTTGTTCTAGTAGTTTTAAATAATCAGCGGCAATGCCAACATATTGTCCTTGCTCATCAACCCAATCATAAGGTTGTTTATTAGGGCTAACACCCACTCGAATTATAGGATGCGCTGCTAACCAGTTCTTTTCTGCGTTGCTTAAATTTAAGTTTTCGATTGCGGATTGATAGACAAACTTTTTCAGCTTGAGGCTATCAATGGCCGTGCTATAACCGGCTTTAACGTAAGAATCAGCTAATACAGATAGTCGTGCAACATCGATATAACCTAGTGGAACGGTATTTGGGATCAGTTTTTGAGTTTCTTGCGCTTCAAATTGTAAATGCGCTAGTGGCAGTTTGCTGTGATAGTGCTGAACAATGAGCTCTATGAGCTGCTGGGGATGATCTAAAGCATAACGCCAACCTTTTAAGCTGGCTCTTAAGAATCGATCTATACGCTCGGGGTGTTGTTGACGTTCTTGTTCGCTGGTAAATAAAATGTCGCCATAAAAGTCAATACCGTAACTCTGAGGCTTAATGATATTGATGGGAATGTTATGTTGCTGAAAATAGTAGGGTTGATCAGACAAATAACCCGCCATGACATCAACGTCACCATTAACTAATAAGTCATTATTGGCAGCTTGTTTAATTAAGCTGAAATCTTGATCGGAAATATTACTAGAGGTCAGTAGCGCTTTTAAGGGGGCTTCATCAACATTCAAGACATCCATCATAATGCGTTTAGCTTTCATTTCGAAAGCGCTGATGATGCCAGAATCCCGCTTAGTGATAAAAACCAGGGGATTGTGTTGAAATATAGCCGCCATCGCCACTATGGGCTTGCCCTGGGCGTAGTAATTCAATAGACCTGAATCGCCAATGCCGTATTCAGATTCACCATCTAAGACTTGATTAGCCACGCTTTTGTTAAGATCACGTTCAAGTAATTCAACGTCTAAGCCTTCTTCGGCATAATAGCCTTGCTGTATCGCCGCGTAATAACCCGCAAATTGAAACTGATGAAACCATTTAAGTTGTAAGTGCACTTTTTCAAGCGCAGGCTTAAGGGCGGGCGTGGAAGATTCTGCTAGAGCGAGCAGGGGAAAACTGCTGAGTAAGCTTAGAAATAGAAAAGCAATAAAAAAACGCAATATAGAAAGCTTTTTTCGATATGTGGGTATCACTATAAATTAATCCTTAGTTAGATCTAAAAAGCTAGGTCTAGGTCTTTTAAGGATACTTTACAGCATAAGTTATCCTTGCTTGCTTGCTTGCTTGCTTGCTTGCTTGCTTGCTTGCTTGCTTGCTTGCTTGCTTGCTTGCTTGCTTGCTTGCTTGCTTGCTTGCTTGCTTGCTT
>CAIZMK010000186.1 GCA_903934035.1 uncultured Methylococcaceae bacterium | reverse complement strand
TTTCTTTCTTAACTAAGTCCCAACATATCTCTCTTTTCCTAATTAAAGAAAAGCTACTGCCTTTTACCAGGATCTCGCCCACTTTTGGCCTGGAATTATAATTAGAGCTCATAGAAAAGCCATAAGCACCCGATGAGCGTATCGCCAACAAATCGCCAACTGCCAACTTAAGAGCACGATTCTTACCTAGGAAATCACCGGTTTCACAAACTGGACCAACAATATCCCATTGCAACTCAGCAGCATCACTTTCAAGCTTAACTGGAATAATTGCCTGCCATGCACTATATAATGAGGGACGAACCAGATCATTCATAGCCGCATCAACAATAGCAAAGTTTTTATGCTCGGTAGGTTTTAGATATTCAACTTGAGTCACTAAAATACCGGCATTACCGACAATTGCACGTCCTGGCTCCAATAAAATCTCAAAATCAGTCTCGCCTAAGCGTTCTAAAAGCGCAGCGATATAAACAGCAGGCTCCGGCGGCTGCTCGTCGTTATAACGAATACCTAAACCACCCCCCAAATCTAAATGCTTTAAGTCTATACCCTCAGCTTTTAAAACAGCCACCAAATCGAGGACTTTATCCAAGGCATCTAAAAAAGGTCGTGTTTCTGTCAATTGAGAACCAATATGACAATCGATACCGACCACCTCAATATTCGACATCTGTGTAGCGCGTTTATATTCAGCCAATGCTAGGGTAATATCGATACCGAATTTATTTTCCTTTAAACCAGTAGATATATAAGGATGGGTATTTGCATCGACATCTGGATTCACGCGAAAAGAAACTGGAGCAATCACACCTAGCTCAGCAGCCAGCTTATTGATTCGATCAAGTTCATCGATCACTTCTACATTAAAGCAGCGTATACCTATTTTTAAAGCCGCTAAGATTTCATCTTCACGCTTACCTACCCCAGAAAATACAACTTTCTTAGCGTCACCACCTGCAGCTAAAACCCGCTGTAACTCACCTAAAGAAACAATGTCAAAACCAGAACCTAAGCGGGCTAAAACATTAAGCAGCGCAATATTTGAATTGGCTTTTACGGCATAACAAATTAAATGTGGTCGACCTGCAAAAGCCCGATCAAAAGCTAACCAATGTCGCTCCAAGGTGGCTCTTGAATAGATATAACAAGGGCTGCCATATTGAGCACAAATATCTTGCACAGCGACATCTTCGGCATACAGCTCGTTGTTGCGGTAATTAAAATAATCCATATTTATTTATTTTTATCAGTAGGTGGTGATTGCGGTTCAGGGGGCACATAAATCGGCGCAGGTTTATCTGGCATATATAAAGGACCTGGCTGTCCACAAGCTATTAATAACAAGCAAGTCGTTAACAACGCTAATTTAGAGAATTTAAATGACATGATGATCGATCGGTGTGGGGGAACGCATGAGATAGTGATTGGTATTTAGTTTGAAAATAATACCATTATAGAATAATTAGCTGTCAATTTTAAAAAAGAATATAAGTCGAGATCTTATGTACGCTGAAATAAGACTTTACGAGCGGAATCGACTGTGAAGGTATTTTTTTTGATACCCCCTCTTTAACAACAGAGGGTTCTACACAAGTCTCTTATCGGCGTGGAAACGATAAAAAAACACCGTAGGGGCGTATGCAATACGCCCCTACGATCTTCACCACAATGTTATCGTTCTTGCGTGGGAATGCTAACCATTATTTGTATAGATACCTATGCTTTAACAAAGAGGGGTTAGGGGAGATTTGGCTTATTAAACTAATCATTAAATCGATCTAAATCTAGAAGTCGACCTTAATGTAAGGACAGGTCGCGACCTGTCCTTACGGTTTGTAAATACCGATAATGCGATTTATTATTATATAGATAGCACCATTTCCTCCATACCATCAATTATCCATTTATTAGATATTAACTTCGAATAATACCGTTTTATTAAATCAAGCTATACCCTTAAGCTATATCCAAGCCCAGCAAATACCAATCATGGTGTTTGCATTGAGTGAGTATTCATGTGTCTCTCCTGTAAACAGGGAATGTTTTTTGTGCGGGCTTAGGCCCGCTTTTTTTTATACAGCAACTACAGCAGCATTAATAATCCTCACTTTCTGGCATATCAGACGTTTAGTTTTCAACACCACCTAACATCTAAAAGGAATAAGCTATGCCCTTACAAAATTTAGCTGATTATTTTAACGACCGCTTCGGACAGGAGCATCACTCAAGCTTTCGCCCCTTTCTGCTCGAAAATCAAGTGATCAGCGCATTATTTGGACAAATTAAAATCAGCAGCCTTTTTTTACCTATACGCCTTGTTCAAAAGCCTAATGAAATAGTTGCTCATGCAGCTAAGCTCAGAGTATCGACTCATGAAGTTCAATACCTGTATTCAGACGAGATAGAAAACTTGCTGAACCATCGACCTCATGAAGCCAATAATTTTGAATCCATTATTGATTTTGATCGCTTATCGCGCACCACCCACATGCTTAATTATTTACCTCTAACACATTTACAGAACTCATTATTTCTTGAAGTTGATCCTCGCCACATACTCGGCATTAAAAAGGATCACGGCGCTTATTTTGAAGAAGTGATCAACCATTGCGGCTTAGAAACCAAAAATATAGTCATTACTATGACTGTAAGTAGCCCTTATGCCAAACACTATCCAGCACTTATTGCTGGGCTCATCAATTATCGCGTTCGGGGTTATAAAATCGCGCTTAAGTTTGATTATGTCGCACAGGAAAAACAATCGTTTGATCTTATTACCCAGCTATCACCCTATTATGTTAGCTTATCAGCTAAAGCCCTTCATCAACAACGCGACGAAACTTTAGCTAAAAAATTACGTGATTTAAATGCACAAGTGGAAATAGGCGGAGGGCAAAGCATCCTATTGCAGATTGATCAAGATCGCGATGCACAACTAGCTGAAAGCGCCGGCTTTAAACTTGTGCAAGGTTCTTATTATGAAAACCTTGCTGTATCTATAGATATACAAAAATCAGTTTAGGAATAAACACAAAATAAACCCTTAAACAACATTGCCCTAACTCACCCTTTAAAAAAAGGGCTGGAGCAATGTCATTAAATTAAGATTTTTTAGAGTTGTGGGAGGCTTTAGCCTCGAATACAACGCTAAAGCCTCTCCCACAACAAATAAAAACAATGACTTATAAAATTAAAGAATTGTTTTTTTGCGTTACTAAATAATACTTTCACAGTCGCTTACACTTTTGGAATCGTTTTAGTCGACTTTAAAACCGTCTACGGCCCTTAAGGGCAACCTAATTCTTGCTCTAAAATAATGCATGACTGTTGAGCGAACTATAAATCCGGTAGAAAAAACCACCATGACCGTGGAATAAATTAAAAAACAGGCTCGTAGACTTTCAATTAAATGACTTAGAGGCTCTATTAACCGTCATGAACGTTCAAAAAGTCGGCATGAATCTTCCAGTAAATGACCTAGTTTGTCTAGTGTTTCAGAAAAAGGAAAAATACTTGATCAAGAATTAAGGGTGTTATCGGAAACAAAGAAGGGATTTACTTACTTCGAACGTGGAGACATTCTTTTAGCTAAAATAACTCCGTGCTTCGAAAATGGAAAAGCAGTATTTACAAGTGAGCTTAAAAACTTAATTGGATATGGATCTACTGAGTTTCATGTATTAAGACCAATTCAAGGAATATCGGATGGTAAATATCTTTTTTACTTAGTTTGGAATGATAGCTTTAGGCATTATGGACAGCATGCTATGAAAGGTGCAGCCGGTCAAAAACGAATATCATCTGATTTTTTAAAGAATTACAAAATCCCTCTGCCCCCTACCAGAACAACAAAAGATTGCCAGTATATTAGACGCAGCCGACAACCTAAGACAAAAAGACCAACAACTGATTGAAAAATATAATGCCCTTAGCCAGTCTTTGTTTTTGGATATGTTCGGTGATCTCTTTCAAAATGATAAAGGTTTTGTAAAACAACCCATTAAAGAATTATCTGAAAATGTACAAATCGGTCCATTTGGTTCTCAACTTCATAAACACGACTACATTAATAATGGCATCCCATTAATTAATCCGATTCATATACTCAAAAGTAAAATAGTACCAGATCAGTCATTCACATTATCAAGGGAAAAGTATGAGAGCTTGCCAAATTATCGTTTACGAACCAATGATATTATTATGGCAAGACGTGGCGAAATGGGGCGTTGTGCGATAGTGACAGAGAATGAAAACAATTATTTTTGTGGTACTGGAAGTTCATTTATTAGACCTAAAAAATCAATTAACCCTTTATTTCTGTTACACGCGTTATCTAGTAAAAGCTGTAAAACCTATTTAGAGCAAAACTCTCAAGGCGTAACAATGATGAATTTGAATAAGAAAATCATATTAAATCTTGAAATTGGAGTTCCACCGGTAAGCTTACAGAACCAATTTACTAAAAGCATCCAATCCATCGAAGCCCAAAAACAACTAGCACTAATCAGCCTAGAAAAATCAGAAGCATTATTTAACAGCCTGCTCCAACGGGCTTTTAAAGGCGAGTTAACCACTTAACAGCAATATGTTATATTCTACGCACACTTAAACTATTACTAGAGTAAGCACATGCCCACCTTATCCGCTTATGGCGATATCCACATACCTGACAATCTGATTCATGCGCTGGGTTTAAAACCAGGTACTGAATTGGCTTTTGAACGCCAAGGCGATGCAATCATCATGCGGCCTGTAAAAACAAATAAAGTCTCACAAGTTGACGCAGGTCCAAAAATCTTAGCTTATACAGGATCGACCGTCACCCTAGAAGAGATAGACGAGGCGATAGCCAAGGCCGTGGCGCAATCTTTATAAAGTCGGTCGATATCGCTGATTTGTATGAAAATAGAATTTAATCAAGCGCCGCATATGGCTCTTAGTGAAATTGGGTGTTCATATCACGAGAGCCGTGCATAACTCGAACAATATTGACCCCGTTTTCTAATGGAAAATAGAAAATCAGATAATTGCCAACGGGAAAACTCCGCAAACCGTCAATAAGTTCTGCACAGCTTTCTCCTAAGCTTGGAAAATCGGCAATCAGCTCGCATTTCTCTTGAATCAAATCAAGAAACCTATCGGCATTTTTAGGACTGTCTTGGGCGATATAGAGCCAGATATTTTCAAGGTCTATTTCGGCTTGTGGACTTTTTAATAAACGGGGCATCAAGATGCCCCAATTTCCCTTTCTGCGAGCCGTTGCCGTCCTTGTGCCTTGATGGCTTCAATGTCAAGAGGCGTGGAATCTCCGCTATCTATCCCATTTTGTATCTCTTTTCGTAATTCCACCATGCGTAACTCACGCATTTGGTCACGTTCTTCCAACAGTCTCAAAGCATCACGGATAACCTCGCTTGCCGAATGATAATGACCGCTTTCAAGCTTATTTTTAACCAATTCTTCAAAATGAGGGGTAAGGGAAATATTCATAAACTTAAACTCCAATTTAAGTAGATAACAATAATTAGCAATTATTGTTATAACTTGATACTAGATAAAAGTCTATAAATTATTTGCCCCATTCTTTAATCTGCCCAGCTAGCTCTTACCTCGAAGTGTCGCAACGTTTGTTTTAACGGCTTTGTGTTATATTCTATGCACACTAAATCATTACTAGATGATGTTTTGCAATCGCTCCATGAAGCGTGTGCGAACGAGTGGCTAGGGGCAGTTATAAGGGTAGAGAATTGTGAGCAGAAAAGGAATCGATAACAATGAGTAATTTCACATTTATTCAGTTGGATTTTCCTCAGTTATACACTGATGCGATTGAAGCCGAGAAGTTAGTCTATGTTTCCCCAACTTCAACGGCTACGATGGGCCAATTTATCTAAAAGTAACTTGTTAGAAGTCACGGCGCATTTATCTATGCTGATAGTACCTAATAAAGCGGATGACGAGCTGGCTAGACGTTTTGATATTTTAATTTTAAAGTATCAGTTGGCGTTATTAACCACCACTTATCGTACAGATCAATATATCAAAAAAATAAGCACTACGGCACAAGCTTTATTAAAGAAACAAAATATTCCGGCCATTGCCTTGCAAGTCCTATTGCTTAACGAATTACAATCCACAACTTTTTGGGCAGCAGTTAATGTTAATCGACTAGAACATGTACGGGTATCATTGCGGGATTTGATTAAATATTTGGATAAAGAAAAACAAGTTAATGTCATTACCACCTTTGAGGATGACTTAGTACCCACCTATACCAATTTACAGAGTTATAAAGATAGAGTGGAAGCTTATATTCGTAATCATAAAGATCACTTGGTGATTCATAAGCTAAAAACCAATAAGCCGATTACTGAAACAGAACTTAATGTGTTGGAAGAAATTTTGTTTGATGGCAAAACCATCGGCACACAACAAGATTATATTGAGCATTATGGTGATAAGCCCTTAGGTGAGTTTATCAGAAGTATCGTGGGTTTAGATATTGGCGCAGCCCAAGAGGCCTTTGCAGATTTTATTCAAGCAGGAAATTTACGTGCCGACCAACTGACGTTTATTAATAGCATTATTAGTTATTTGACCACAAACGGTACGATAGATAAGAAGATGCTATTTGAGCCGCCTTTTACTAATCTGCACGACCAAAGTTTATTTGGCATATTTGATGACATTGCCGTCACTCAGGTCATTAAGCTAATTGATACGGTTAATCATAATGCATGGGGGATTAGCGCAGTCGCTTAAGTTATTATTAATTAACTGGCTACTAACGATTATTTATCTAATAAAATCTCCCCTACCCCATAGACGCCAACCTAAGGCAGTGCACGGTGCAAGGCTTAATCATTCATCCTGAGCCTGTACGGTTAAAGCCGTTCATGGTTCGACTGGGCTCACCACGAACGACTTAACCTTGTACTGTACCGTCTCAAGTTGATAGCCTGAATTTGGTATATTTACCTGATAAGCCGACTAATCACAACCTTAATAACTATCTGTTATTTAAGCTGTAATCCTTAAGTTAGCGCCCCTACCCCCTCTTTGATAAAGAGGGGGGAATTGAATAATTACAGGACGAACAGTTTGAGATTAAGCCTCGTCTGCGTCCCAACTTAAGTTGATAGCCAAGTAACTTAACTAAAAATCCTTACCACTTTGAATGCGTCTTACCATAGTCACGAGTAAATCAACTTCATCGTGAGTATTGTAAAACGCTAAGGAGGGACGTACTGTGCTTTCTAGGCCAAAACGACGCAAGATAGGTTGTGCGCAATGATGACCGGTGCGTACTGCAATACCCACTCGGTTTAAAGCGACACCGATATCTTGATTGCTATGCCCTGCTAACACGAAAGATAACACACTGGTTTTTTCTGCCGCTGTACCAATCAAACGCAAGCCAGAAATACTGCGCAGAGCATCCATCGCATACACCAGCAATTCATGTTCATAACGGGCGATATTATCGATGCCTATTTTTGACACGTATTCCAATGCAGCACCTAAACCAACGGCATCAGCGATATTACCAGTACCGGCTTCAAAACGAGCGGGCGCTGGTTGATAGATGATTTTATCAAAAGTCACATCTTCAATCATGTTACCGCCGCCTTGCCAAGGTGGCATGGATTCCAATAATTCGGCTTTACCATACAACACACCAATACCGGTAGGACCGAAGATTTTGTGCCCAGAGAACACAAACCAATCGCAATCCAAAGCCTGTACATCGACACGCAAATGTGAAACTGACTGAGCGCCATCAAGTAGAACTTTAGCACCAACACGATGTGCCATGTCGATCATTACTTTAGCCGGCGTAACCGTACCTAAAGCATTAGACACCTGCGTAAATGACACTAACTTGGTACGCGCAGTTAATAACTTTTGGTATTCGCCTAACAACACCTGACCATCTTCATCTACCGGCACTACGCGCAAAGTCGCCCCCGTTAGATCACAAAGCTGTTTCCAAGGCACAATATTGGCATGATGCTCTAACCAAGTCACAACAATCTCATCACCCGCTTTAATATTTTGCTGCCCCCAACTTTTAGCGACTAAATTGATCGCTTCAGTGGTACCACGCGCAAATACTATCTCCGATGAAGACGAGGCATTCATAAAATGCGCTACGGTATCCCTAGCCTTTTCATAAGCATCGGTAGACCTAGCCGCCAGTTCATGAGCTGCGCGGTGAATATTAGAATTTTCGTGTTCATAAAAATACGAGACTCTATCAATTACCGATTGCGGTTTTTGAGTAGTAGCGGCATTATCAAACCAAACTAAAGGATGGCCATTAACTCGTTCCTTTAATATAGGAAAATCACGACGTACTGCTTGCACATCAAATGCCGGATGACCAGAATTAAGCGCAGGTGCATTAAAACCTTCAGATTTGATTTCATCGAGAAAATAAAAAGATGAACCTGAGCTAGTACTAACCGGAACTTTTGGAGACGTAGCAAATAATTGCTGCAACTCATCTTCACCAGGCAGCCCATAAGCTTTAGGTGAAAGCCCAGCAATCAAGCTAGCATCAAAACCGTTAAAAACCTGACTAGACTCTGAAATACCCTCGACACTGTTAGGATAACGCGCATTGTCAGAAAATAGCTTTTGCAACTGTGCATCAGAATCCTGTGGCCTAATACTAGGCTTTAACACATCAGGCAAGCCGAAATCATTGGGTAAAATGCCTGCCAGTACAGATTTATCTAAACTCGCTAAACCAGCACTGGTATTCGCTGAGTTATTAGCGAAAACAGGACTGGTATCCAAACTATCAGGTACTTGCTGATAAGGAGACGCTGATTTGGCAAAAAACTTTTGCAATACAGCATCACCATCTAAAGCGAAATCCTGTTGGCTTGCGGCAGAAGCTAAGGGCGAAGCCGAGCCACCAGCTATCAAACTAGAGGCCTGACCCAATCTTGAGCCATCACAAGGTAAGGCAGTAAATAGCTCATTAGCCAACTTTGTTAATTGCTCAATATCGGGTAATCCGGCATTTTCAGTAAAGTCTTGCTGTGCTAAATGAGTCGGCTCAACCTTACTTGTATTCATGGTACTTGCCCACTTCGACATTTTCGAGCACGCCTAGCGCATCATCAGTCAACACCGCTATTGAGCAATACAATGAAATTAAGTAAGAGGCAATCGCTTTGTGATTGATGCCCATAAAACGCACAGAAAGTCCCATGCTAAGTTCGCCAGTCAAATTAGGTTGATAAAGACCTACCACACCTTGACGACTTTCACCGGTACGTAACAACAAAATATTACTTTTACCATTAACAACTTTCAGCTTGTCAGATGGAATGATAGGTAAGCCGCGCCACGTCAAGAATTGTGAACCAAACATTGTGACAATAGCGGGTGGTACGCCGCGACGGGTACATTCACGACCAAAAGCTGCGATCGCTAAAGGATGCGCCAAGAAAAATCCAGGCTCTTTCCAAACGCGTGAAATCAACTCATCCATATCATCTGGTGTTGGTGCGCCAGTACGAGGTTGTACTTTAAAACCAGGTGCTACATTATTCAACAAGCCATATTCCGCATTGTTAATAAGCTCGCTTTCTTGGCGCTCTTTAATAGTTTCTATGGTTAAACGAAGTTGTTCATGAATTTGGTTATGTGGGCTGCTGTATAAATCAGAAATACGAGTATGCACGTCCAACACAGTATTCACTGCATTCAATCGATATTCACGACCCCATTCTTCATAATCAACGAAAGTTTGTGGCAGTTCTTTCTCATCAAGGCTAGAACAATCAACATGAAGATCACCGACATTCTTAACTTTATTGACTCTATAAATACCCGCTTCTAGTGGTTTCCACTGTAATAAATGCACCAACCAGCGAGGGCTGATGGTTGATAACATAGGAACGGTTTTGGTTGCATTGGCAAGGGTACGTGCTGCTACATCGCCTAATGCGGTATTTGCTTCATGGATATCTGACATGTTTTTTTCCTATTTTAGTGAGTAATGAATTAGTGACGCTAGTGCGTCATGTTAAGCAACGCCAAAGCGTTACTGATTGTGTTCCTATGCCTGAGCATAAGAACGATTAAAGCTAAAATCATTGTAATTATTCTGTCCCCCTCTTTGGAAAAGAGGGGTTAGGGGAGATTTGTTAAATACCACCGCCATCAATAAATAATTCACTGCGCGTACTGGCCTGGGTGATATTGCTAAAGGGGGCTACGCTATGAGTTAACCAGACATTTCCACCTATGGTTGAGCCAGTGCCTATGGTGATACGTCCTAAAATAGTTGCACCTGCATAAATGACCACATCATCTTCAACGATAGGGTGCCTTGCATTCCCTTTAACCAACATGCCGTTATCATCTTTCTGAAAACGTTTAGCACCTAAAGTAACCGCTTGATAGACACGCACACGCTTGCCTATGATGGCGGTTTCACCGATAACCACACCTGTGCCGTGATCTATAAAAAAACTTTGGTCGATAGTCGCTCCGGGATGAATATCAATACCCGTAGCTGAATGCGCTAACTCTGAAATCATCCGAGCGACCAGTGGCGCACCTAATTGATATAAAACATTAGCAAAGCGATGATGCAAAATAGCGGTAATGCCAGGATAACAAACCAGAACCTCATCAGGACTGCGCGCAGCCGGATCACCTTGGTAAGCCGATTGTATATCAGTATCTAATAACGCTCTTATTTCAGGTAAGCGCCTTACAAATTCACCTGTAATAGCAACGGATTGCTCATAAGCACCATCATCTGGCTCCGCATGACCCGAAACAAATTGCAGTTCACGGCGGATTTGTTTATGAAGTTCACGGCACAGCGTATCGAGAGTCAATCCGACAAAATAATCGATACCTTCATCATTTAAATCTGGCGAGCCCAAGCGATTAGGAAACAGCACGGCACCCAATCCGTCGATGATAACTTGTAATTCTTTACGCGAAGGTAACTTAGGTGGACTATCTTTGCGTTGCCTAATTTCTAAAGATTGCTCGCGCAACTCACGGAGTTTGATGACCAATTCATCAATGCCAAAATCGTGTTTGATAGCATGAAAACTTAAATTATTCATGCTGTGCATACCTGAGGAGTAACTCCCATAAATTGCACACTGTCTTGGTTTCCTTTTGACATCCAATTTCCTTTGTTTTTATTCGTCATACGTTTTATTTCTGAGCAAGATATAAGTCTTAAGATAATCACTCAATTCGGAGTAATACCCATGCCGTAACTATGAACTACAATCTCGACTACAAACTTCAATGAATTAGTAAAATTTTGGCCAAAAAAAAGCCAGTGACCCTAAGGCGCACTGGCTTCCGGTTATCCGGTCAGCTTATAAATTTTAGTAAAAATACGTTAGAAACTAGTTGTTGTCAAGTTCAAGAGAAATGACAACTTGCACACCTATCGTTTAATTATCGTATAGCACTTCATTAGAATGCTTAGTTTTCATTAGCAACCGCTAAAAATCAAAACTCTATTGTGTCGCATCATAAAATAGTCTAATCAAAGGTGCATAGCGCCCATGTCTCATAGCATGCTGCATAGCTGCATAATACATAGCCCTATTATGTCCCGCAAAAACAGGTGGCATTAATCTCGCGTTCAAGCATTGCGCCATAACGATAGCGCACCCTACCCGTCCATTCCCATCACCGAAGGTGATGTATTAAAATAAAATAAACATGGGCTTTAGCAATGGCTTCCAAGGTAGCAGATCTTAGCAACTTATGAGAAGGTATAGGGTTGCGAATATGCAACCCTAAGTATTATCTAAGACTTGTATAAAACTACTTAATCTTTACTATGACTTTTTTATGCTAAACAACAACATTGATTTAAGCAGGCTTTTGATTAGTTTTTAGTGCTGATATAACCTTAACTAAAAGCATTAAAGCATAGAACAACCCAGCATACAGCAATACAGAACTAACATAAGGCATATAAAACTGAGTAACACGTCCCGCGTACTGGCTCAAAGTTAAGTCGCCAAATAAACCTGCGAATAAATAAAAACTGTAATTTGAAATACCGAAGGCAACACTAGCCGAAACCAATACAGCGCTAAGTTGAATGCTTAATGAACTTAAACTTAAGGATTTAAATTTCGCACAATATTGACCGGCAAAAAACATAACACTATAAGTGGGAATTAAAAAAACATAAGCTGGGGAGATACAGTAACTACTCGTTCCATTTTGAATAGCAGCCATATCTATTAAAGCTGCCAGAGCCAATAGAAATAATAACAAAGCTTTTTTACGATAAAGACCAGCAAAAAAGAACACGGCTAAAGAGGCATCAGGAAGATGCAAAGCGCTACCAAAATGTTCGAATCGCGTCAAAACCATCAATGCAATAAGCGCTATAGGTAAATATTTGGCTTGTAGCCATGTTTGTATGTTCATCGTTTACTCTTTAAAAATATAGGGGTTGTTGGTTATTATAATGGATATAAAGAAAAAAGTTCCTACCCATCATAATTAAGTCAGTATAAATAGTTTTAGTAGCTTAGCTTTACACCACCGTATCCTGCAATACTGGATGTTCCATAACCATAAACTTCTTCATACTGTTTATTAAGCACGTTATCAATACGGCCATAAATCTGCACGTTTTTATGAATATCATAACTGCCTGCTAAATTAAGCGTGACATAACCCGCCACCGTACTCGCATAATCGGCTTTTTGTCCGACCATTAACACATTAACATGAGCATGTG
>CAIZMK010000185.1 GCA_903934035.1 uncultured Methylococcaceae bacterium | reverse complement strand
TTGTACTAACTTGGGATAGTTTAGCCGCTGTTGTTTTTCTTTTATTTTGCTTAACAAAACTAGGTTATGCCCCCAAGGAATTTGTCCAACAGCCTGTTGGAAAATTACATCGTAAGTGAAATCTGGCCAGTTTTCTGCAAACGCCCGCATAAGCGGAATATGTGGTAAAGAATGAATGGAAACTTAAAGCAATACAAGAAGCCACAGTAAATTAGCTGACTTAACCCCAATAACAACTGATGGGAAATTAAGAACTACTCCGCGCACTAAGTGTATATGATGATTTATTTATTTATTGCAGTCGTAAAACAAACAACGAGCATCATTTAATAGTGGGCTGATTTAAGTTTACTCTGACCCCAGCTATTCACAAACGCAAATCCAGCCCCCAATTCCAGCAAGAATTGACTGATGTGTTGAGTCAAGGCCTTCTCAATATCCCGCTCGTGTGCCGCCATGCCAAGAGAGAGAAAATCAAAAATATACGGATCTTTAAGTGTTTGCTGTGCCAATTCTGATTGTGGGGCGGGTAAGGTTTGCGCAAAGTTAGTGGTGGCTTGGCCTTGCCGTTGCAGAACCTGACTTTCGATTTGATGAACCAGCACATTACGTGACCAGCCGTGTTGTTGTACAAGTGCTGCATAGCTTAAGCGACTAGATGATTCTTTCAACTTGGTTAGCAAAACCAAATGATGCCCCCAAGGCAATTGTGCAACAGGCTGTTGCACAAATTCAGGTTCGCGCCAAGCTTCAGCGAATGCTCGCATGTATTTCAGATTACGCGCTGAAAAACCTTTCATCTCAGGAAAGGCAACCCGCAAATCCTTAGCCAGTTGGTCAATAACTTTACTGCCCCAGCCTTGTTGCTGTTGACGTTGCAAAATATCATTGCCGATCTGCCAATAGAGTTTGAGTAATTCCTGATTAACGGCCAATACCGCCCGTTGCTGAGCTACCTGAATTTGAGCTTTAAGATCACCTAGCCAAAGTTGATAACCGACCGGTTGTAAATCACTCATATTTTAACCTCGCCATCTGGGTTTTTATAACCACTTCCGATACCTCAGGGTCAGCCACCTTTCTTTCGGTGACTTAACATCTAAATTATCATGAATAAGAGAGTCCCATATTGCGTCCATTGCCTGCACCTTTTCCACAAGACTCATATTAGTTATTTCGATGGTATTCATAGTGTTTCCACATCTGGAATAATAATTTACGAAAGTTTAACACAGTCATTCAACGTGCTGAGTTACAACAGCCTTACGGCGGTTTAATCAGTACACAATATTCGGATTTGGTGTATTCGCGCTAGCAATCCACCAAATACGGAGCGATAAACTAACCCTCTCTTGGATGCCCCATCGTGAGGTTTTTTTGTTCGATTGTTTTCAAGCTTACGGGGGTGAGGCGGTTTGCTGGCGCGAAAACACCCTACGACTTACGGACTTCGTGTGCGAGTAAAGACTTTAAAAATAAAAACTATCTATTATTGATGGAGGAAGATTGGTATAGCTGTTTAAAAATACGCTCATTCCATCGTTAGTAAGATTGGATGAATGTAAATGACAACCTGTTGAAACATCTATTGTTTTTAAAAACGATAGTTGCTCATCAGTTAGTGTTCTAAATCGATAAGTAAAAGCGATATCTAACAATTGAAGCATCAAATTATCATATTCCTTATTTAACGATTCATTGCCTTTAGAATGCCTATGGAACTTAGTAGTCTCTAATGGGTGATGAACACAATAACGCCAATTTAAATCAACTACCAATACTCGTCCAACTGAATTACCGGGTGATGAAAATTCATAATTGACGGCTGCATATAAATAATAAAATGTATCGAATAATAAGCTACCTTCACTATCTTGCTCTATGAATTCAATAATACTGGGATCGAATGGGGCATAAAATCCGTCACCAACAAAGAAAGCGAAATTTAATTTTTTCATAACTTTATAAGGTCCAAATAAGGAAGTATCAATGCATCATTTTATATTAATGAGTTGTTTTTAGCGTCACCTCAAAATCAGCTAGCTGGCATGAATATAGGGGACGTACCACGATTTAGGCCGTAAAGCAGATCAATACAGTAGAGTGGATTCGGAGCGACAGCGACAATCAACCGTAAACGAAGCAACAAAACTGCTCATCGCTTATATTTTTCCTCGCGAGTCCGTAGGTTGGATTGTAGAGTCTCGCCGCATTACTGGCCATAAAAAATAATACCCTCTATTTTCCTTGTACAAGGCCAGATGAAAAAGAGGTCACGTTATCAAGGGTGTTCAATGATACTTCTCCTGATTTTTTAATGCGACGCGCACGCCAGTCAACTGAGCGAATTTGATCGCATAAAACAGCACCTTGAATAGTTGAATCGTTGGGCAAAACGACTTCGAAAGGATAGCCTTTTATTTTTGAAGTTATTGGACACAGCAAACATAGGCCGAAACGGTTATAAGCGCCACGAGATAATACGAGTGCGGGTCTAAAACCGGCTTGTTCACTGCCTTTTTGCGGATCAAAACTTAGCCAGACCAGATCACCACGCTCAGGAATGTAGTCACTTATACTTACCACTCTATATTCTCGCGTCCCACGGATACGCCCCAGTCGATTTCTGGATGAGTATTGTCGTTTGTCATTTTTGCGTATAAATGATCAAAATTAACGTCTTTGTTTATTTTTTGGATGATTAACTGCCCTTTTTGTGCGGCAGTTAAATCAACTTGGTCACCTTCTTTTAAGGCCGCTTTTGCGGCCTCAGAAGCTGGAATGCGGACGGCAAGGCTATTACCCCATTTTGCAACTGTGACAGTCATTTTTCTTCTCCGTGATGGATAAACAATGTATATACAGCATAGCTAATAAATATAATATGTAAAGCCTCGCTAGAGAAAAATTGTTTCATGATTTTAAATCACTCGCTATTTTTGCTTTACCATTAGAAGTTATACGGCCCTACGGCAGTTTAATCTGTACACAATATTCGCATTTGGTGTATTCGCGCTAGCAATCCACCAAGTACGGAGCAATAAACTAACTTTTACTTGGATGCACCCTCGTGAGGTTTTTTTTGTTCGATTGTTTTCAAGCTTA